>CAVKKI010000159.1:0-6010 GCA_963656725.1 Oribacterium sp.
TAACTCTTCCACCGAGCATTCAGCTAAAATATGCTCCACTTCATGAATTGGTTCTGGCTGATTAACAGTGATATCTTTAAAAGCTGGTACGTCATTCTGCTTGAAAAGTTCTTCCCAATCGATGCCTCCATAATCAGCAAGCAACGTTTGATAACTCATTTTGTGGTAGTTAGCTTCCACATCACGACGTTGGGTGGCACTATATGAAGCTTTCGCAATGCGCGTTTCAATTTTCAAAACAGCCTCCATTGCGGTATCAGCTTCAGTCTCTTTTACTCCTGTCATAGTGAAAAGGTTCTTCACATATTGACGATATTTCTCGCGAATTTTAAGCGTTGGTTCATCATTTTCAAGATAGTAATCACGATTCCCCATCGAAATACCACCTTGATATACTTGCATAAGATTCCATTTGGCATCTTTATAATCGGCATCGCATCCAAAACTGAAGAAGTTAGCCACACCTTTCGACTGCAATATCGCCATTTCTTTCTTTATCTCTCCACGAGTAGAAAGAGATTTCACCTCATCCAAAAGAGGCTGTATGGGGGTATAATCAGCGGCATTACGACGCACGCTATCCATAGCCAAACGATAGAGGGAACCTATTTTTTGTTCAAGCGTGCCATGCTCATGTTCCGTTTTTGCCAAATTCTCTATTAACTCACGTAATTGTTGACGAAGTTTTTCGTCTAGTGCGTTAAACTGTGCATAGCGTGAGAATTCGGGCGTCAACGGATGAGCCTTCATCCAACCACCTGCAGCATATTCGTAGAAGTCTGTTCCAGGCTTTGCATTTAAGTCCATATTGGCCTTATCGATGCCCGACGAGAGAGATTGTTGAGCGAATGCCGAACTAAAAGCAAACGCTAACATAGGGAGTATTGTTCTCTTTTGCATTTTGATTATATAATATGCTTAATTTTCTAATTGTTCCATAGCCTTTTCCCAAGCAATCTCAGCCTCTTGAAGCTGTTGTTGCACCTTGGCATAGCTTTCAAAAAGCGAAACGTTTGAAGCTCCATCGGGAGTGGCTAGTTGTTCTTCTATTTTTTTCTTTTCTTCTTCAAGACGACCGACCTCTGCCTCGCAACGTTCCACTTCTTTTTCCATTTTCCGACGTTGCTTAGCCAATTCCTTTCGTTCCTCATAGGATTGTTTTCCATCCGTAGAAGTTGCTTCTGAAGAAACAGTACTAGAAGACGATTTACTCATACCTTCTGAGGAAGAAACGCCCACATGTAGTTCGTCGAGTGATTCTAAATCTTTCTTTTGAAGGAAATCGTAAATACCGCCCAAATGTTCGCGTACCACTCCTCCACCAAACTCATAAACCTTCGTTACCAAGCCATCTAAAAAGTCGCGATCGTGACTAACAACGACAACCGTTCCATCAAATGCAAGAATGGCTTCCTTTAGCACGTCTTTTGTCCTCATATCGAGGTGATTGGTCGGCTCGTCAAGTATTAGAAAATTTACGGGTTCGAGTAATAGCTTTATCATAGCTAATCGCGAGCGTTCGCCCCCCGAAAGAACCTTCACTTTTTTATCAGATGCTTCTCCGCCAAACATGAAAGCACCAAGAATATCACGTATTTTCAAGCGAATGTCACCCTTCGCAACATGGTCTATGGTATCAAACACTGTTCGTTCACCATCTAAAAGTTGGGCTTGATTTTGGGCATAATAACCTATCTCTACATTATGACCTAGCTTCAACGTTCCTGTATAGGGAATTTCATTCATGATGCACTTCACCAAGGTTGATTTACCCTCACCATTTTTCCCCACAAAGGCCACTTTCTCGCCTCGTTTGATGGTAAGATTCACGTTATGAAACACGCAATGCGGACCATAGTCTTTACGTAAATCTTCGCATATAATAGGATAGTCACCAGAACGTGAACATGGAGGAAATTTAAGATGAAGCGTAGCATTATCCACCTCATCAACTTCAATGGGTACAATTTTTTCTAGCTGTTTGATACGACTTTGCACCTGGACTGCCTTGGTAGGCTTATAGCGGAAGCGCTCAATAAAATCCTTGATGTCGGCAATTTCTTTCTGCTGATTTTCGTAGGCCCGCAACTGCTGTTCGCGACGCTCCTTTCGAAGCTTTACAAACTCATCATATTTAACCTTATAGTCGGTTATTTTGCCACACGATATTTCAAGGGTGCGATTGGTTACATTGTTGATAAATGCGCGGTCGTGACTTACAAGCACAACAGCACTTGAGGAACGTTGTAAAAACTTTTCAAGCCAACGAATGCTCTCAATATCAAGGTGATTGGTTGGCTCATCGAGCAATAACACATCAGGCCGACGTAGCAACAATTTCGCTAACTCTATACGCATACGCCAACCTCCAGAAAACTCTCGTGTAGGTCGATTAAAATCGGTGGTGGAAAAGCCCAACCCCTGCAAAGTACGTTCCAATTCAGCATGATAATTCATACCTCCCATCATTTGAAAACGTTCACTTTCATGAGTAAAACGTTCCACTAATTGCATATAGTCTTTGCTCTCATAGTCGGTGCGCTCAGCTAATTGACAATTGAGTTGCTCCACGAGATTTTGCAAATCACTAATGTGATCAAAGGCTTTTTCTGCCTCCTCCATCACAGTATGATCATCGCTTAACACCATCACCTGAGGCAAATAGCCTATAGTGATGTCATTCTGAACAGCTACTACACCTGAGGTGGATTCAGCATGTCCTGACAGTATTTTCAATAAGGTTGATTTTCCAGCTCCATTCTTTCCAACCAAAGCTATACGATCCTTTTTATTAATAACAAAGGACACGTCGGAAAACAATGGACGTGCACTAAACTCAACCGATAAGTGTTCTACTGAAATCATAATTTAAATAAGAAGATGTGCAAATGTCTTGGACTTTTTGGAAGAATGAAGTTATAAGCTCTCCCTCCATCACCGCTACACATTTGCACATCCATATAACTAACGCAGGTTTAGTAACTGCGAGCCACTACTACCTTACAAGTGGCAGGTTTTCCACTGACCATATCAACACCAGGATTCGTTTGGTCAATTCCGTAGGGCACACAACGAATGGTGGCTTGGGTGTCGGCCTTTATTTGAGCCTCGGTTTCCTCGGTGCCGTCCCAAGGACAAATAAAGAACCCACCATTCTTTACACGTGATTTAAACTCTTCATAGTCATTGCACTCAAAGGTGTTATCATCCAAACGTTTCTTGGCCTTGGCAAAAATATTTTGCTGAATTTCTTCAAGTAATTTTGCTACATACTCTTCAATTCCTTCGAATGAACGTGTTTCCTTCTCAAGCGTATCACGACGCATCACTTCAATGGTTCCATTCTGCAAATCTTTACCACCCATAACTAAACGTACAGGAACGCCTTTGAGTTCATAGTCAGCAAACTTAAATCCAGGACGTTTATTATCGGCATTGTCATATTTCACACGGATGCCCATTGTACGCAAACGCTTCGAAAGTTCACCTAATTTCTCATCAAACTGTGCGAGTTCGGCATCGCCCTTATAAATAGGTACGATTACCACCTGAATGGGAGCAAGATGCGGGGGCAACACCAATCCGTTGTCATCGGAATGGGTCATAATGAGTGCGCCCATCAAACGAGTACTAACGCCCCAAGAAGTGGCCCAAGCATAATCTAGTTGATTTTCCTTATTAACAAATTGAACGTTAAAGGCGCGTCCAAAATTTTGTCCTAAGAAATGGCTTGTACCGCTTTGCAAGGCCTTTCCATCTTGCATCATAGCTTCAATGGTATAGGTATCCAAAGCGCCCGCAAAACGTTCAGTAGCACTTTTTACTCCTCGAACTACAGGCACAGCCATTACTTCCTCTGCAAAATCAGCATAAACGTGCAACATTTGCTTTGCACGCGCTTCAGCCTCCTCTTTAGTAGCATGCGCCGTGTGACCTTCCTGCCATAGAAATTCAGAAGTGCGAAGGAACAAGCGTGTACGCATTTCCCAACGCATCACATTACACCACTGGTTGCAGCAAAGGGGAAGATCTCGCCAAGAATGAATCCACTTGCGATAGGTATTCCAAATGGTAGTTTCTGAAGTTGGGCGAATGATGAGTTCTTCTTCGAGCTTAGCAGCGGGGTCAACTACCACGCCATCGCCCTCTTCATTAGCCTTTAGTCGATAGTGCGTCACCACGGCGCATTCTTTTGCAAAGCCTTCTACATGTTCAGCTTCTTTCGAAAGGAAACTCTTCGGGATGAGCATAGGGAAATACACATTTTGCACGCCCGTTTCTTTAAAGCGTGCATCAAGTTCTTGTTGTATTTTCTCCCAAATGGCATATCCATAAGGTTTGATAATCATGCATCCGCGAACGTCTGATTGTTCTGCCAAATCGGCTTTAACCACCAACTCGTTATACCAACGCGAATAATCTACACTACGCTTGGTTAGGTCTTTAAGTTCTTTTGCCATTACTTTGATAGCTATTTATTTCAGCCTGTTCGATTTTCTTTACAGAAGAAAGATAGGCCAAAATATCAACATTTTAAGATTATTATTTGCGCAAAATTACAAATAAAACGATAAAAAAGCCCCATTCGTCTTGTAAATTGTGCAGTTTCATTACTTTCCCATTCCAATTATTTGGTCTTTTAAAAGCCAAACACTAACTTTGCCACTAAATTTCTCATCAATTTATAAAGTAAAAATGAAAAGTACAAAATTATCTATCATCGCTTTAAGTGCCGCTTTATTGCTAAGCAGTTGCGGCAGTATGACTAACACTGCTAAAGGCGGCCTTATTGGTGGCACAGGCGGTGGAGCCTTAGGTGCTCTCGTAGGCCAACTCATCGGTAAGGGCAAGGGTGCTGCGATCGGAGCCGCAGTAGGTGCTGCCGTTGGCACTGGTGCAGGTGTGATTATCGGCAACAAAATGGACAAAGCGAAGAAAGCTGCTGAGGCTGCTAACGCAAAAGCCGAAATTATTGAAGGTAGCGATGGCACACAATACGTAAAAGCTACCTTCGATAGCGGTTTGCTTTTCAACACAGGTTCCTACACTCTCAGCGCCTCAGCTAAAAGTGCTATCACAAAGTTTGTTACCCAGTTAAAGGAATCAGACAGTACTTACGAATTGGCTATATGTGGCTTTACCGACAACGAAGGTTGGAAAAACTGCACGACAGAGCAGAGCAAGCAAAAGAATGTTGAACTTTCACAAAACCGTGCCGACGCAGTAAAGGCTCAAATCATTAATGCTTCTTACCCCGAAGCTCGTTTGGTAAGTGTAAAGGGATATGGTGAAGAAAATCCCGTGGCCGATAACACTACAACCGAAGGTAAAAAAGAAAATCGCCGTGTGGAAGTTTACATTCTTCCTAGCAAAGATATGATTGAAGCCGCCAACGCTTCTTCTAGCAAATAAAGTTTGATTTAAAATTCAAACTAGTTTTTTCAAACTAACAATGGCCATCCGCTTTCATCGTGTGGATGGCCATTATTGTGTTTATCGAGCAAATTCAGTATCATTTATCAAGCAAATCAGGACGCAACTTTTTGGTACGTTCTAGACTTTGTTGCAATTCCCACTCCTTGATTTTAGCGTCATGGCCAGAGAGAAGAATATCGGGCACTTTCCATCCTTTATAATCCGCTGGGCGAGTATAAACGGGAGCTGCCAAGAGGTTATCTTGGAAAGAGTCACTCAGTGCACTTTGTTCATCAGAAAGTACCCCCGGCACTAAACGCACCAACGCATCACTAATTACAGCGGCAGGCAACTCACCACCCGTAAGCACATAGTCACCCACACTGATTTCTTTTGTAATTAAGTGTTCACGAATACGAAAATCAATACCTTTATAATGACCACAAAGAATGATGATGTTTTTTTTCAGAGAAAGTTCATTAGCCATAGGTTGATCAAATTGTTCCCCATCTGGCGAAGTGAAAATAACCTCATCGTAGTCGCGTTCAGCCTTAAGTTTACTGATGCAAGCATCAATAGGCTGACATTGCATCAC
>CAVKKI010000160.1:0-6006 GCA_963656725.1 Oribacterium sp.
CATCAAGGTGGGCACGGTGTTTTTGGCTTGTTGTGCTGTGTTGGGTTTCTGCTTCTCGAACGAAATTATTTCCTTCTTTCGCAACGATCCGCACGTCATTGCGGTGGGGGCGGAGGCTTTGCATTGGCAAATGGTGACGTTTGTGTTACTGCCCACCATTGGGTTGACGAATATGTTGATGCAAACCATTCGCAAGCCCATTCGCGCCAATATTGTGGCGGCGGCTCGCAGCGGACTTTTCTTCATTCCTCTAGTCTTTATCTTGCCTCACTTTTTGGGCATTCTGGGCTTGGAGATGTGCCAAGCGGTGAGCGATGTGCTTTCCTTCTCCATCTGCGTGCCTATTGCCCGAAGCGCTTTTAAGGAAATGGGGTTGTTGAAATAGACATTTGAGAAATAATAAATCAAAAGGCGGATAAAGACGTTTGCATGCGTCTTTATCCGCCTTTCGTTTCGCTTTGACAAATATTTGTTTGTTGCGCCGAATTAGTCTTTCTTCCCCATTCTAGCCAAGAACTCATCGAGTGTTTCGCTGCCTAGGTTGAGCTTTTGACGCAAGCGGTAGCGGTAAACGGTGATGGTGCGTGCGGTCACGCCTAGGCTATTGGCAATTTGCGTGGAGTTGAGGCCGAGGTAGAGCAGTAGGCAAGTGAGGTGCTCTTTGCGGCCCAGGCCAGGGGCAAGCTCTTTCACTGTGCTGCTGAAGGTGGGGAAGTATTTGTCGAAAAGCACTTCAAACTTTCTGATGGCCGTTTCGGTGGTCAGGGAGTCAGAGAGCCTTAAAAGTTCGCCTTGTCGGTCGGCCTTGCTGCGAGCCACTTCTAGTTTTTGTGTCACTTGTGCCAACTCTTTCTTTTGCTTTTGCGCAATATGTATTATTTCAAGCATTTCGTGACGATGCTTTCTGCGGCGCTTGATGAGCAAGAAGAAAATGTAGACGACGGCTGCGGCCAATAGGCTGATAAGGCTTATGTGTATGGCCTTTTGCAGTTTCATTTGGCTGCGCACTTTTTCTTCCTCCATTCGGTCTTTCGCCAATCTTTTGCTCACCATTTCGTTCACCACGCGTTGAATCACGGCTTGCGAGCGCAGGTTTTCGTTTTCCTTTTGTTGGTCGGCCGTGTAGCGCGCCACCATCACGGCGTTGTGGGTGCGCAAGTAGTGACTAATGGCAAAGTCGTTGGCCCGTCGGGCAAAGATGGGCGGATTGGTGGCGTGCTCTTTGGCATACATCGAGTCGAGCATAGCCTCGCAGAGGGCGTCGTTGCCTTGCAGTTCGTAGGCTCGTGCCAAATAGTGGTAGGCTCTGGCTTTGATGCTCGCTGTGCCTTGGTGTGTCACCTTCTCAAGCAGTTGAATGGCTTGGGGCATTTCCGCTTTTTTGTTGCGGTTAATGAGGTAGGCGGCGTAGGCGAAATCCACATCACATTGCCCGTTGTTATAAGGCATTTTTTGTGTCAGTGCGTTGGCCTTCTTCCACCAAGGCAAGCATTCATCGTTATGCTTCAGGGTGAACAAGGCGTTCGACTTGCTCAAGTAGGCTTGCGCCGCAATCATAGGGTTTATCATGGAGCATTTGCTCACACACTCCACGGCCTCGCTGGCGGCCCAGTTAGAAAGTTCGGGCATTTGAATTTCGTGATAAATGCGTGCCAACACGTTGCAGGCGTTCACGTAAGAGAGCGTGTCGTTAATTTCTTCGGCATAGTTCATTGAGGCTATCGAGAGGTTGATGGCATCCACCACTTGTCCGCGTTTCATATAGAGCGAACTGAGCATGGAAAGCACGTATTGTGAGCCCGAGGTTTCATCGCATTGCTTGGCCACCTCAATGGCTTTTTTGCACCACCCAATCACGTCGTCTTGTCGTTGCGTGTTGTTATAGCAAATGGCGGCTGCGTAAGAGTAGTCGCGAAATTCGCGCTCGGCCGTGAGGTTGCGCTCTTCATCGCTATCTTCGCTTTGGGCGGTTTTCGCACCTTTCAAGGGCATCTTCATGCTTTCCAAGATGAGATGCTCGGCTTCGGGCTGATTATTGCCGGCGAAAAGCGTGGCATAGGCCAAGAGGGTGTGGAGGTCGCGCCAACAATAGTTTTTTATGACGTGGGTGGGATTGGCGTGAAGCTGATTAAAGGCGTCAACACACTCTTTGTTTAGCGCTGCGGCCTGGTAGCTGTTGAGCATTTGCAGCATGGCATCGAGCACGAGGGGTTGCAGTTCGAGCTGTGTGAGTGTGTCGGGTGAGTCGATGGCTAGGCAGCGTTTAAAGTGAGCGATGGCTTTGCTATTGTTGCCGGCCAGTTGGCTTTGTCGGGCTTGCACAAAGCAAGTGCGCAAACTGTCGTGAAGGCTGTCGCGCTCATTGGGCTGCGTAAAGCTTTTCATGCTTTTGTTGCACGCCACAAGGCACAATGCAAACAGCCCTAGCACACACCACTGTGCCAAGGCATTCATTCCGCATCGGAGGCTTTTGTTCGTTGTCATTCTGTGGGGTAGATACGATATTGTTTTAAACATCTCAACTCGCATCGAAGCTTCCTCCTTGAGGGGTTGTAATCTCGAATTTGGGTGGGTTTGTCAAGGATTGGCTTCTTTCCTAATTCTTGACAAAGTTAAGAAAAACTGCCCAAATGCGTGCAGTTTAGCGTTTTTTTTATCCTAAATTAAAAAAATACCCCCCCCGATTTGCAAAATGTACATTGCATTTAACTTGCTTACAATGAGTGAGTTACGCATGCGGGGAAGGGGTGTGTGGTGTGGTTACAAAATAATGAAGGCGAGGGACGATGAGAAGGGGCGGAGATTTCTTATTTTCCCAACGACCATTGCCCCACATACTCATTGAGGGCCGTGCGGTAGGTGTCGCCCACGGGAATTTCTTCGCCCGTGTCGAGCACGATGCCGGCTCGGGTAATTTCGTGAATGTGGTTGAGGTTGATGATGTAGCTGCGGTGTATGCGCATGAAGGGTAGGGGCGAGGCGAGGCGGTCTTCAATGCGCTTCATGCTGAGCAGCACAATGATGGGCTTGGGTTGCGAGGTGACGTAGATGCGCAGATACTCGCTCATACCTTTAATATAGATGATTTCAGAAATGCGCACGCGCACCACTTTGTAGTCGCTTTTCAAGAAAAGAAAATCGTCGGCTGGGGCAGAAGGTGCAGCGGTGGAGGCGGCTACGGGCGGCTCGCTGAGGGGCGCGGGCTGCTGCTCGGTTGTTTCGGGGTGGAGCAGCTGATAGCGCTCTTGCACGTGAAGGGCGGCTCTTACCACATCGGCCATGCCGAAGGGCTTGAGCAAATAGTCAACAGCGTTAATTTTGTAGCCTTCGATGGCATAGTCGGCATAGGCCGTGGTGAACACCACGAGGGGCGGATTGCGCAGCGACTGAATGAGTTCGAAACCATTGAGGTCGGGCATGTTGATGTCGAGAAACAGAGCGTCTATTTCTTTCTGTTCTAGGGCTTCGAGTGCTTCGGAGGTCGACACGCAACTGCCCACCACTTCGAAAAAGGGAATTTTCTTTAAGTAGCCAGTGAGTTGCTGCAAGGCCAAGGGCTCGTCGTCGAGTGCAAGGACTTTAATCATAGGGGTAGTGTGTTTTGTGTGTTGAAGTCGTCTAAACTTTTCTGACGAAGATTTATTGTTTTTTTATTTCTTCTAATTTCAATCTTTACCTTTCTTTTTGGCCGCTTTTTGACCTTTCATCGGTCGTGTAGCTCGCTACACTCCCTCTTCAAGGCCCAAAAATCGCCTCAAAAATAAAGGCAAATCTTGAAATTCATAAAAATTTAGACGACTTCATTATTGGAATGGACAGTCGCACCAAATAGTCGGTTTCGGTGGGCAGAATTTCCAGTTTATATTGTGTGTGAAATAGCAGTTTGAGTCGTTGTTTCACGTTGTTCAGCCCCACACCGCCGGGCTTGCCGTCGTTGGGCTTGGGGTGTCGGCTGTTGTGGCAGCGAAACACGAGGCGGTCGGCCACTTGCTCCACACTGATGTGTATGAACGAGCGGTGATTGTAGCTCACGCCATGCTTAAAGGCGTTCTCTACGATAGTGGTGAAAATGAGGGGTGGAATGAAACTGGTGGGCAGTTGCGGTGGCGTGTCCATCGCGATTTTCACGTCGTGGGTGTAGCGCACGCGCATCAGTTCGATGTAGTTGTTCAGAAAATCCACCTCTTGTTTCAGCGGCACGAGTGGCTTGTCGGCCTCATAGAGCACGTAGCGCATGAGTCTTGAAAGCACCTCAATCATTTCCTCGGCCTTGGGTGGGTCCATGCTCACCAAGGCGTGGATGTTGTTGAGGGTGTTCATGAAAAAGTGGGGACTGATTTGATATTTTAGGTAGGTCAACTGTTGGCTCAGATTGTGTTTTTCGAGCTGCTCCATGCGCTTGCGGTCGTCGGCCGATTTGAAGTAGTATTTCACGCCAATGTTCGAGCCGCACAGAGTGAGCACAATGCAGCACATAATCATTTCGCGGCTGCCGGGCATGAAGGGCATGTCTTCGGGATTTTTGCCTTCTCGGCGTGGGCGTTCGCCTCGAGCGCGATTAGGCCCTTGTTCCGCGGGGCGAAATTCGGCATCGGCGGGCGCGGGCCTTTCTTCGGGTGCATTGCGTGGCTCGCGTTGGTTGAAGCGCTCGTGCCGCTCGAAGTGGTGGCGGTGAGGCTCGTGGGGCCTAATGAGTGAACGGCCCAAACTCATGCCTACGAGCAGCAGAGTGAGAATGCCGAGATAGAGCCAGATGCGCTTTCGGTAAACGAGCAAGGGGGCGATGAAAAAGTTGTGTACGCAGAAGGCTAGCAAGAAGAAGGTGATGGTGCTCCAGGCGGAAGTTACCATTTCCCACTCAAAGGAGTTGTGCCGGCTCACGGAATAGAAGAGTTCCGAGGCCAGCGGCAAGAGGTAGAGCAAGGTCCAAAGGAGCAGATAAAGAAGGTTCTCGCTTCGTTTCTGGGTGTGCAGTTTCATCATTAGTGGTCACAAAATCGGGCTAAAGTTATTACAAAACTTTCATTCCACCAAAATTATGCAATTTTTAAGCTGATTTTTGTGAATATTCATTTTAATATTTCTTTAGATTTAAGGGTGAATAAATCTTAACGGCTTTGAGCGTGTAAGGGAAGGTGTGCAAGCAAAGTGTGTAAGGTAGCTGCTTTTCCCCTCCTATAAGTTTAATTGCAGTGTTTGCTGTTACTTGCACTTTTGCTTGCACTCGCACTGATTATCAATGCTTTCAAGAGTGTAAGCAGCACTGTTTTTTGCTTGCACTGGCTCAAGCAGTTCCGGGGGGCGACGCGTCCCGCGTCGGCGCTAGCTCTGGCGCTAGTAAGTAATTTTATGAAAGTTTTGATAATCACTTAAATAGTGCTCGTTTCTTCAAGCGTTTCTTCTTGCGCCGACGCGGGACGCGTCGCCCCCGGAGCTACTAGCGTTTCTATCAAGCCACTAGTTTTTCCTATCAAGCCACTAGTTCATCACTATCAAGCCACTAGTTTTTCCTATTAAGCCACTAGTTAGCGCTGTTTTCAGTGTAAGCAATGACAGAAGAGTGTAAGCAACGATTTTTGCTGCTTGCACTCTTGAAACTGTTGATAATCAGCGGAGTGTAAGCAATTAGTGCAAGCAACAGTAATTAGTGCAAGTAAACTTACAGGTAGGGGTGATGCAACATTTGTGCTATTTTTTGCAACGTGAGTGACATTTTTGTTTTTCTCTGCTCAACGAAAAAAATGAACAAGTCAGTGGGGGCGACGCGGCTCGCGTCGGTGTAAGAAAAAACGCTAACAAGTTTTTACAAATAAACCATTACAAAACAGAAAACGATTAGAAGAAATAAAACAGAATGAAGCGACAAAACTCCTTCCAATCCAAACAAAAAAACCAAGAAGAGAAAACCTCTTCTTGGCCAGTTTTTATGTGTTATTATCACAAATTCCTCGATTAAGGGCGGGCTGAAAGCCCAATGCATGCACCTAGCCCAGGGCAAGCGAAGCG
>CAVKKI010000161.1:0-5988 GCA_963656725.1 Oribacterium sp.
ATGTGCAAGGGGAACATGGCGCTCTTACCAGCACCACCGATGAACATGAGGAACAGGGCGGTGGGCAACATCATAGCACCTTGTGCGAAACCACTTTGGCTGAAATCGAAGCCAAAGGAGTGGCAGTAGTAGCCATAAATGAGGATGCCGATAAGGAAGAACAAGTCGGCGAAACGAGTTACGATGAACGCCTTCTTGCTAGCGGCAATGGCTGCCGGCGAGGTGTAGTAGAAGCCAATGAGCAAGTAGGAAGACACACCTACTAACTCCCAAAACATATACATTTGGAAAATGTTGGTGGCCACTACCAAGCCAAGCATTGACATGGTGAAAAGGCTAAGGAAAGCATAGTAGCGTTGGAAACCACGCTCGCCATGCATGTAGCCGAAGGAGTAGATATGCACCATGAGCGACACCGTGGTGATGACGATGAGCATCATCACTGAAATGGGATCGAGCATAATGCCCATATCGAAGCTGAGACCCTTCACAAAGAAAGGCAGCCACTTAAAGTTGTAGGGCATGAGGGTGGGAAACACCCCATCGGCCGTACGCGGAGTTTGGAAGAAGTACTGGAATGCAGTGTAATAAGCCAACACGGCTACAATACCTAACACCACCGTACCTACCAATCCCGCTGCTTTATGGCTGAACCATTTGCCGAACACTCCAAGCAGGAGGAACGAGAAGAATGGCAGCAAAAGGATAAGAATTGTTTGATCCATTGTTTAAGTAGTTTAATGAGTTTTGACGACGTGCCGTTTGGCTTTCGCTAGGCGGCTCAGGGTCAAAAACTGTTCAACCATTTGTTTGTGTGTGAGTAATGTTACCACTTCATCTTTTCGAGTTCACCTACTTGAATGTTCTTAACCATTCGGTAGATGTTGATCATGATGGCTATGGCAATGGCACTTTCGGCAGCCGAGATGGCGATGGAGAAGAGTGCGAAGAAGTAGCCTTCATAACCGTCGGGATAAAGCATACGGTTAAACACTGCAAAGTTGAGGTCGGTGGCGTTGAGCATCAATTCCACCGAAAGGAGTATGGCCAATGTGCTGCGGCGAGTTAAGAATCCGAAAACGCCTGCAAACATCATAATGGCTGAGATTATCAGAATATATTCAATCTGTATCATAATGAAGTTTTGTTTTAATTTGTTTCCTCATCTACTGAATCGTCGTTTTTTTCAACTTATCGAGAAGTGAGGAAAACTTTTGTTAGCGTTTACGGGCAATTAACAACGCACCTACGATGCAGGCAAGGAGCAACACGCTGACTGCTTCGAAGGGAAGCAAGTAGCCGTCTTCGCCAGAAGAGAGCATGTTATGGCCAATTGATTCAATGGTGGTGACAGCGTTGGCGGTTTCGCTAGGTGCAGCGAGCACGGCTTCTTTAAATCCGTGAGTCAGCACCACCCAAGCGAATACACCGAAACCTACAAGGCTGAGGATGAGCCCCCAAGAGGCGTCCTTCAGCTTACGCTTGAAGATTTCTTGGTCTTTAGCGCCTTCTGTCAGCAAGATAGAGAACACGTAGAGCACGATGATGCCGCCAGCATAAACGATGACTTGTGCAGCACCGAGAAACGTGTAGCCCATCAAGAAATACATACCTGCTGTGCCTAGTAGCACGAAAAACAAGTATGTGGCAGCACGCACAATGCTCTTTGTTAGCACGGTGGCTAGCGAGGAGAGCACCATTAGTACGGCCAGAATGACGAACATGATGTTTTGTGAATTCATTGTTTTGTTGAGAGTTTTTGAGTGACGTGCCTAACGTTCTTTCTGCTTATCCTTATATATAATAGGTAAGGGGCAGAAGGTTGGGCATTCACTTTTCAACTTTTCTTTGATTTACTTTTCTTGAACGTGGCTACCTTCGTGGTTGAGCACTTTCACGAGTTTTGTACGGTCGAACACGGCGTTCTCGTAAGACTGGTCGAAAGTGATGGCACCATGGGGGCAGGCGCGTGTGCAGAGCATGCAGAACATGCAGCAACCCAAGTCGTATTCATACTTCACGAGGCGCTTTTTCTTTTTACCATCGGGAGTTTCATAGAATTCGCTGGTCACTTTAATGCTGCCGTTGGGGCAAGCCATTTGGCAAAGTCCGCAACCCACACATTTGTGCTCATTTTGCTCGTTGTGGGGCATTGTGAGCGAACCGCGGAAACGGTCGAACATTTGGTTCGTGTCGCGGTTTTCAGGGTATTGCTCGGTAATCTTGGGGGTGAAGAACTCGCGCATGGTGGTTTTCAAACCAGTGCCAAGACTCTTCAATCCGCTGACCACTCCGCCTATATAACTTTTTTCTTCCATGAGAAATGATTAAACGTTATAAGTGTGTGTTTTGATTAGAACGTCCATCCCATTGCTACACAAAGAGCCATGAGAATGAGGTTTACCATGCTGAAGGGCACGAGATACTTCCACTCGAGCGAGAGGATTTGGTCAATTCTCAAACGGGGGAAGGTCCAGCGAAGCCACATGAGCAAGAACACCACGAAGAAGGTTTTACCAATGAACCATACTGCACCGGGGATGTAATCCATCACACCGTTGAAACCCTCAAGGCCATAGATGTGAAGAGGTGCCCAACCGCCAAGGAAGATGGTGGTGGCCATACCGGCACAGATGAAGAGGTTGAGGTACTCTGCCAAGTAGTAATAGCCAAAGTGCATACCTGAGTATTCGGTGTGATAACCTGCGGTCAATTCGCTTTCACACTCCGGAAGGTCGAAGGGGCCACGGTTACACTCGGCATTACCTGCCACGAGGTAGATGAGGAAAGCAATTACTGCGGGTAGGTGTCCACGGCAGATGTTCCATCCATAGAGGTACTGGTCGTTGCAAATTTGGCTGAACGACATGGTGCCCGTCAAGCAAATCATGGCTAGCATGGTCATGCCAATCGAGAGTTCGTAGCTGATGATTTGTGCACCGCTACGCATAGCACCGATGAGTGAATACTTGTTGTTGCTACTCCAACCGGCGAGCAGAATGCCCACTACGCCAATGGACGACATGGCCAAGAAGAAGAACACGCCAACGTTGAAGTCGATGATGTGCGCTCCCTTGTTCCAAGGCAAGCACGAGAAGGTGATCATTGACGCTGTGACAACGAGGAAGGGAGCCAAGTTGTGCAGGAACAAATCACTTTGTCGCATACTGATAATCTCCTTGGTCAGCATTTTAAACACGTCGCTGAACACTTGGAGCAAGCCCCACTTACCCACACGCATCGGGCCGAGGCGGCACTGGAAGAAAGCGCAGATTTTGCGCTCCATGTAGATGAGGGCTATGGCGAACACTGCATACAGGGTGATGATGACTAGCGCTACGAGGATGCTTTCCGTCAGGATTGCTCCCCATTCGGCGAAGCCACAAGTGCCTGTAAGGAAAGTGTGGAGCCAGGTTGTTACTATTGAAAAATCGAACATTTTGTTTCTTTTCTGAGTTTATGAGCTTCTCTCAGCGTTTGAAGTTTTTAAGTGGAGGTGAGGCGAACTTTCGCAAGGAGAAGTTGCTTCCATCATCTCCCCCTTCCTTCGGTAGCTTCGAGGGGTAGCTTATGAAACTTTTTGTGGATTTTTATCGGTCGATATCAGGCACTACGTAGTCCACCGTACCGCCAATGGTGATTAAGTCGGCCAGCATATTGCCGCTGCAAGCGGTGTCCATCACAGCCACCAAGGGGAGGCCTGTTGAGCGGTAGTGTAAGCGGTAGGGCGACTTGTCGCCTTTGCTTTCGATAAACACGCCCATGCGTCCGCGGCTGCCTTCTACTTCGCTGTAGAATGTGCCTACGGGGAGCTTGATGATAGGCTTCATCTTTTCTTGATAGCTGCCTTCGGGAATGTTATCGATGAGTTGCTCAATGATGTTAAGGCTTTCCTTGATTTCGTCGAGACGAATCATGTAGCGGGCAAAAGAGTCGCCTTCGGTGCGTACCACTTCGTTAAACTCTACGCGGTCGTAGGCTGCATAGGGACGAAGTTTGCGCAAGTCGTTGTGCCAACCTGAAGCACGGCCCGTGCCACCGGTGCAACCAAACGAAATAACTTGCTCTTTGGTGAGCACGCCCACACCCTTCGAACGGTTCTGGAAGATGACGTTACCAGTGAAGATGTCGTGATATTCCTGAATGTTCTTGCGCATGATGGTGATAAACTCCTTCACACGCTTTTGGAAGTTGGGGTGAATGTCGTAGGTTACGCCGCCAATGGTGTTGTAGTTAAGAATAAGGCGTCCGCCGCAGGTTTCCTCAAAGATGTCGAGAATTTTCTCACGATCGCGGAAGGCGTAGAGGAAGGCGGTGGTGGCGCCAAGGTCTTGGCAAAGGCAGCCGAAGAAGAGGATGTGTGAGTCGATACGTTGCAACTCGTCCATAATGGTACGAATCACTTGCACGCGGTCGCTCACTTCCACTCCCATAGCTTGCTCAATACACATGCACAAGGCGTGACGGTTTTGCATGGCTCCCAAATAGTCCAAACGGTCGGTCAAGGCCAAAGTTTGAGGGTAAGTCATGCTCTCGCTTATTTTCTCTACACCGCGGTGGATGTAGCCCAAAATGGGGTCTACCTTCTTGATGGTTTCACCCTCGAGCGCCACACGGAAGTGGAGCACACCGTGGGTGGAGGGGTGCTGCGGGCCAATGTTTACCACATAATCGTCGGGGGCGAAGATTTCGTGTTCCACTTTGGTCACACTGCCATCCTCGTGTAGCTGATACTCGGTGGTGGTGTCGGCCAGTGGCTCATTGGTCATGTGTTGTGGGTCGAAGGGATTGTCTTCTTCGGGCTTATTGTCTTTACGCATGGGGTAACCTACCCAGTCTTCGCGCATAAAGATGCGACGCATGTCGGGGTGGTTGGTAAAGATGATGCCGTAATAGTCATACACCTCACGTTCGTAGATGTTGGCTATATCCCACAAACTGCTTACTGAGGGAATTTGCGCATTCTCGCGGTCGGTGCATACACACTTCACGCAAGCTTGCTTCTTATTATTGGTGTTTTCGAGCTGATAAACCACGCCAATGCCGTCGTCCATCCAGTCCTCGCCCACCAAGTTGAGCAAGAAGTCCATACCTTCCTCATCGTGCAGACGTTTCATTTCTGCAAAGAGGTCAGCGGGGCTCACTTCTTTCGGCTTCAGTTCGTTCACAGCGGGCTTGGCCGGTGCCACCACACGGGGAGCGGGCTTCACGGCGGGCTTAGCGGCTGTGGCAGCAGCGGCAGGTTGGGCTGCGGCAGGAGCTGCGGCAGTAGTTGCAGGGGTGGGTTGGGTGGCCTCTGCGCCAGGGGTGGCTGTAGGTTTCAATTCTTCACTCATGCCTCTTCCTCCTGTTTTAAAAGTTCTTCTTCTTTTTCTTCAGCAACATATTTGTAAGGGTCTTTTTGCTTACGGTTTGTAGTGCCGAAGAAGTTTTCTACTTTCACAATGCGCTGCAACTGCATCATACCATAAAGGAATGATTCAGGACGTGGAGGACATCCGGGCACGTAAACGTCGACGGGGATGATTTTGTCCACACCATTGAGCACGTGATACGATTTGGTGAACGGTCCGCCCGAGATAGAGCAACCGCCAATGGCAACGACGTATTTAGGATCGGCCATTTGATCGTACAAACGACGGAGCACGGGAGCCATTTTGGTGGTGATGGTGCCACACACCAAAATAACATCGGCCTGACGTGGACTGTTACGGGTCACCTCGAAACCGAAGCGTGCAATGTCGTAACGTGCTGCGCACACCGCCATAAACTCAATGCCACAGCATGAGGTGGCAAAGGTTAAAGGCCAAAGAGAGTTTGAACGGCCCCAGTCGATGAGGTCGTCGAGCGCACGCACCACAACGTTTGCGCCGCCCGCATTGAGTTCTTCAACGAGCTTTTCATAGGTCTCGTTGTCCTTAAATTCCTCATAGGGAATCGACTTGATTTTTGCTCTTTTCATTGCCATTTCAACGCTCCTTTCCTCCA
>CAVKKI010000162.1:0-5976 GCA_963656725.1 Oribacterium sp.
CGGTAGCTCCAGCTCAGCACATCAATCACGAGGTCGATATATTGCCATTTCGTGCCGGTGAGGAAGAGGTCGAGGTGATATTGCGACTCGCGGTCCAAGTATTCTTGCTCGTTCCAGTTAAAGAGTTCGTAGGCATTTCGGCCGTCTTTGAGCAAGGCGGGCAAGTTGGTGTCGAGAATCACCTCGCCGGTGGGCTTGTGCGTAATGATGAGGCGCGCATCGTTGGCGTGGTTGTCTTTGTGCCAAACGAGGCGGTTAACGAATAGCTCGTAGTGAGCGGTGCGCATGGCCTCGGTTGTGGTGGCGCGAGCTACGCTAGAAGCTGCCTCGTTGAGGTCGGTGGTCCACTGCGCATAAGGCGTGTAGGTGATTTTCGTGTCGGTGGGGTCAACGTCGTTGTTATAGAGCAAACGGCCGTTGTTATCCATAATCTTCACGTCATAGTCTTCGTGGTTCATTTCACTAGGTTCCACGGTCTGACGCAAGGTAATGTTCAATTGTTTGGTGTCGCGCATCAGCGGCAGAGTGTAGTGGCTGTGGTTTGTTTTCCCTACACTAATAGTTTCTACGTTCCGGCCGGCCCAAAGAGTGTCGAGCGGAGCGTTTTGGTGTGGCACGTTGCCCGCGGCGTCGCGGTCGAGCGTGGTTTGCAGTTTAGCGATGTCGTCGCCGGGTTGCAGTGTGGTGTGGCGATATTTCGCGCCCGTGGTTTCGAGTGTGGCATCATAGCCTTTTTGGTAGGCACGTGTCACGATGTGATATGTTTCGCCCGGGGTGAGTTCTTGGTGTGAGAGCGTCCAGGTGAAGTTTTTGTCTTTCAGCGGTTGCTGAGTGGCCGTGTTGGCCGTGTCTTTTCTAAAGAGGAAACGGTTGTCCTTGTCAAACACATAAAGAGAGAGCCCGCCCACTTGGTCAGGGAACATGTCGGCCCGCTGCGTGTTGTAGTCGTACTTAAATTGTAGTTCTACTTTACACTCGGGCAAATCGGTGTGCATTTCCGAGCAGCTTGTTGTTAGACCAAGAGTGAGGGTCAGCCCTAGCGTGAGGGCGCATGCTGTGGTGTGGATGAGTGAGGAGAAAGGTTTCATTCTTTTAAAATTTAGGCCGACTGGTTGGCGGGGTGATTTTTTTAAAATGACAAGCATTTGTGTGCTTTGTCATTCCGTTTTTAGTTTCATTTCATCTCGTCAACCAGTCTGCCTATCTATAGCTGATAATGTTTTGTCTGTGCGTTTCTCTCTGAGCTAGGCAGCCAGGCTTTTTCGCCACGCTGCTAACTCAAAGAGTATGGGAGTTTTTTTACTTAAGCACGGTGTCTTGAGTGCGCTTAGCCCAAGCGAGGATGTTGATTTCCACCTTCAAGTAGGTTTCAATCTCATCATCGGGGTAGTCGTTGTCTTCGGGGATGACGGGTGAACCAATCTTTTCTACACCTTTCACGTTGATGTTATACCAGTTGTTGCGGAGCACACCATAGCGGCCCAAGTAGTTAGCGTCTTGACGGTTGTCGGTAGCATTGGGGTAGATGGTAGAAATGTAGTTACCAGCCTTGGGTTGGTGGCCATCCATCCACTCTTTCTTCGTGTCAGAGCCGTTCCAAGGAGTGAGGTCGTCGCCGAAGTGCTTGATGAGCACAGAGTAGTAAGCCTTACCGTTTGTGTATTTTGCAATGTTGGGACGAAGGGTGTTGAGCGCTTCGGAGCAATCAGTCCATTCCGTACCATCGTATTTCACGGTGAGGGTTACGTAGCCCTTCTTCGTAGGAATTTCGGTTGCTTCTACTGTCAATTTACTATCATCGATAGTTGTACCAGCCGCTTTCGTAGCATACTCAGGAGTAGTCTTGAGCAAATCCTTCATTGTGTTGAAGAAACTCGTTCCATTCTGCAACGTAGCGGTTTGGTTGCTATAGGCATAATAGTCGGTGGCAGTGGTTTGGTTACCATATTGCACCTCGATGATGGCGCGAGTGGTTTGGTTTTGTTTTTGGTTAGCCACGTCGAAGGTGTTCTCAAAGCAATATTGAGGTTTGTCAACCTCAGTGCTGAGGGTAGTGACAGTTTCTAAATCATCTGCAGATAGGCTGGTGCCACTATAGTTGGGGTCGATTGCCCAATAGGTGCGATAGAATTTATCATTTACCACAGCGTTAGCGCCTTGGAAGCGGTAGCCCGTATTCATGCCCTCTACAGCCGAAGCCTTTGAGCGCAAGTCCTTCCAAGCGTCGAATTCAGTGGTTTGCGTGTTGCGCACGATGTAGCTTTGCTGGTTGGTGTTGTCGAGGGCCCAGGCGGTTACTTTGCAGTCAATTTGCTTTTCTTGATAGTCAACATTCGAAGTGAATACCAACTTCATGGTAGCAGTCGGATCCGTAGCCACATTCACCTTAGCCATGCTGCGCTCCACGTTGATAGTAGCTGCAGGATCGCCGTTGTTAGCCGCTTGCTCGGTAGAGTAAACTGCGCTAGCGGTAACCGTTGCCAAAGTCTGCACTTTGCCAGCGCTGAAGCCAGTGGCTGCTGAAGGAGCAGTGGCCAAGGGCGCATTGGTCATGAAGAAGTAGCTGTTGTTGAGGAAATTCGTCTTTTTGGTCACGGTAGCATTTTGCAAATCACTCAATTTCGTTCCGAATTTACCTTCTGTTAACGTAACGGTGCCGATTTTTGGAGTAGCATCCTTTTCATCACGACCCGTAGTGTTTGTAGTGCAAGAATAAATGCCCGTAGCCTTACCATTCAGCACCACGAGGGCCCAGAGTGTGCCCTCAGTTTGATTGATTTTGCGCACAATCTTAGCGGTAGAGGTGATGTTGTTGGTAGTGCTGTTCGTGTTCCAGTTTAGGTCGAGGTTATAGGCGCCTGCGAAAGTGGCGGTAGCCTCATCACTACCGCTAAAGAGCAACAAAGTGGCGTCTTTTACGCGATATTCGCTAGCCTCGCCATCGTCAAATTGGTCGTTGTTAGTGCTACCAACATCGGCACGTGTGCCGTTACTGTTTTGAGTAGGCAGGTTGATAGCCAAGCTAATGTATCCCGTACCATCAGCATTCCATTGAGCCTTATCACCTCCATTGTTCACGTCAGTGCTGTCGCTGCATGAGCTTACAGCACCACCCACTGCCAAAGCAGCGAGCAAAAGTTTAAAGTTTTGCATATAAGTAATAATAAATGATTAATTGATTTTTCTTAGTAGACACGCTAGCTCTTGGGGGGCGACGCGTCCCGCGTCGGGGCAAGCACAAATGCAAAGATGCTTGATTTTACAAGTGTGTCAATGCAAAGATGCATGTAGCTATGCCACCCCATGAGCTAAATGATAAATTAGCTCATTGTGCGTGTGGTGTAAAAATAAATAGAGTTTGTTTGTAAATCTTTTTTTGGGGGAGTGTAGCAAGGAGGCTTTTTGCTAGGTTGCTACTTGCCCCGACGCGAGACGCGTCGCCCCCCAAGAGCTGGGGCTAGAGCCATTGGTTGGGCATAGGGGTGAAGTTGGGTCTGCCTTCGGTGAGGTAGAGTTCAAACTCATTCTCGTGGCAGTGTTTGGGGTTACGGGCAATATATTTCACCACGTTCCAATAGTTGCGATTGTCTCGCACAATGCGGTCGAACGATTCGCGTTGCCACACCTCGCCCTCGCGATGCAACAATTGATTGATGCAGTGGGCGGTGTATGATTTCCAACTACTCAGCACGTTCTGCAATGTTACCTCGGGCGAAGGCTCAAACAACACGTGCACGTGGTTGGGCATGATTACAAAGTCGTGGATGTGATAGCGTTGGTGGTCGAAGTGGCGAAAACTTTTGCTCACTATTTCGCGCACCTCTTTTTGTGCTAAGATGCAACTACCAAGGCTCTTATCGAGCAACTGCTCCATCAGCTCAAATTTCAATCTCTGCAGTTTTAAATCCTCTTTTTCGGTGAGTGCCAAGTTGTGTTTGGCTCGCCACTCTGCCATTTGCCTTTTATACTCCACCATGGCTTGAAGCGGTAGAGAGTCGGCCAGCCGATAGGTAGCGAATATCACTTGTCCCTTTTGATGCCAATGTGGCAAATCGCCTTGTGTCACCACCACCTCATTTCCCTCTGTTTGAAAGCTCTTGGGTTGTGAACACTTGGGATGTGAACACTTGGGTTGTGAGCTCTTGGGTTGTGAACTCTTGGGGGGCGACGCGTCCCGCGTCGGGGCAAGCTCAGATGCCTTTTCAATTGCAATTTCATCAGCAACCTCAGCATCTAAAGAATTATCTTGTTTGTAAATCATTCCAAAGTGTTGAGCTTTGAGCTTTGAGTTTTGAGCACTTGGGGGGCGACGCGTCTCGCGTCGGGGCAAGCACAAAAGCCTTATTCTTAACATAAACAAGAAGGGGAGACTGTGCTTCTTGATTATGTCTATGTGTGGGTTGTATGGGCAAGTTGCAGCTATGCTGCTCAGCAATTTGCTCAAAAACTGCTAGTTTTTTTGCTCAAAAGCTGCTAGTTTTTTGCTCAAAAGCTGCTTGCTCGCTACTTGCCCCGACGCGGGACGCGTCGCCCCCCAAGTGCTCAGGGCTAGGGCACCAACTTCAAATTCTCCTCATTCCCAGCAGCCTTAAACAAGGCTCGGGCATCGTCGTAACGCTCTTCCATCATGGCAATCACACCGCGCACGTTTTGTGCCGTGGCATTCGTGCCAGCCCGCTTCAAATATTCCTTTGCCAGCAACACGTTGCCCTGCTTAATGGCCACGTTGGCGGCATTGGCATTGGCAGCCTCGTCGTTGGTGTAAACGTTGGCGGCGGTGAGCAGCACGTTGTTGTAGTCGTCGCTACCCTCGGGATAGAGTTTCGCAATGCGATACATCTTTGTGAGCGAGAGCAGGCGAGGCTCCGTTTTTAGCAGTTCGGCCGCCTCTTGGTCGGTCATCGGCGCTATCTTATATTGCACCTCATAGTCGGAGTGGCGCAAATAAGGGTAGCAAGCGTTGAGAATGGTGTTGTAAGCCTCGGGGAAGTTTTTGCGCAAGTAGGCATCCTTCGGGTCGGGCTCCATGTCAGAGCGCACAATCTTTAGCAATTCCTCTTTCTCGGCCAAGTTGCTCTTTACGAGGAAAGAGTCGAGACCCGCCCAGTCTTCAGGAGTAGACTCTACGTGATACACGCTTGCCGGCAAGTCGTATTGATTTTTTACATAGTCGGTCAACGTAGCGGCACGTCCCTGTGCCAAGCGCGTGTTGTTAGAGTAAGAACCTTCGGGCGAGGCGTAACCGTGAATGCTGATGGAGGTGATGGTCACTTTCGGGTTGTTGCGCACGGTGTCGATGGTGGCCATGATTTTGTGCAGCTCCGAGGCGTTGTTGTGATAGTCGGGGTGCAACTCGGTGCGGTTTACGGGGAAGTCGAGGTAGGCTTTGCCCTGCAAAGAAAGCACGGGGTCGTCGTCGTTGAGCGCGGAGGGAGTGGCGTAGATGAGACTGCACTTCTTGTCCCAGTGCGGATTGACGTCGACGGGGTTGCCCGCATTGCGTCCCACCAGGTTGCCGCAGCCACAAGTGTCGATGCTTAGGCGCACGGTGGCGTTGCGCATCCAAGGCTCTAGGGCAATGGCCTCGCGGTAGTCATACGACTGTGCGGTGCCGTTATGGCGTTGCAGTTCGGCGGCGTCGGGATAGTTCTTATTCCCGTTGTTGCGCTCATACACAATGTGCTGCTTGCGTCCGTTCACAATGAGCGAGCGCATGGTGGCGGTGTTCTGCCCTGAGGCGTCTTCAATAACCGGGGTGAACACGAGCGTTTGGTTGGGGCGCACCTTCATCGAGTCGAGCAGCATGCGGTAGCTCACCACGAAGTCGGTGTTGCCCGAGGGTTTTGCGCTGAATTGCTTAATATTCTGTGCTGTTGCACTGAGCCCCAAACTGGCTAGGAGCAACAGAGTGAAATGCTTTTTCATAACAGAGAGGTTGTGTTTTTTGAGAGGATTTGAAAAAGATGAAATAGTGTG
>CAVKKI010000163.1:0-5974 GCA_963656725.1 Oribacterium sp.
AGTATTGTTAAAAATCAGAATTAAAGACCATTAATCACATAAAATGATAAAAACGGATACTTGAATAAGCATTAAAAAGTCGAGAATAAAGGGGATGAAAATGCACAAAACAGTTCTTTTAACATTTCGAAATACGTCACATTGTGTTTGTTTGTGTACTTTTGCACTATGAGTGTTCCCGAAAAAATAATTCTTGGCATAGACCCAGGCACCAATGTGCTAGGATATGGAGTAATTTGTGTTAATGGCAAGAAAGTTAAAATGGAAGCAATGGGGGTGATAGACCTTCGAAAATGCAAAGATGTTTACTTAAAGTTGGGTCGCATTTATGAGCGAATAATAGGTATCATCGATTCATTTAAACCAGATGAGTTAGCCATTGAAGCCCCTTTTTTCGGAAAGAATGTACAGAGTATGCTCAAATTAGGACGTGCTCAAGGAGTTGCCATTGCTGCAGCCATTAGTCGAGAGATTCCAATAACAGAATATGCTCCGCTAAAGATTAAGCAGGCCATTACTGGCAATGGTGGAGCGAGCAAGGAGCAAGTGGCCGCTATGCTGCAACGAATGCTGCATATTCCCGACGAGAGCATGTTACCCTACCTTGATGCGACTGATGCTTTAGGTGCTGCCTATTGCCATTTCTTGCAAACGGGAAAAGTGATGAACACTGCAAGTACCACTCACTCATGGACAGCCTTTGTAAAACAGAATGCAAGCAGAGTGCACCAATAGAAGATTAACCAGTAAAAATAATAGTGATGGAAATTCAACCATCACTCAAAAAAGAAACATAGCGATATGAGATATTTTCTATTTAGTTTATTTCTATTTATTGCCTCTTCTCAAGCGGGAAAAGCACAAGAAGTTTATAATCTCGTGCTAGAAAATGCCACGCGAGTTGTAAACAACCCCTTGAGTAACTTTATGCAAACGCAGATAGCACAGTTTAAACGCACCTCTTTAATCTATTTAAAAACGAAAGCGCTTGAGGAAGCCGACACAGTACCCTCTCGTTTCCTCGACACCCAAGCCTATTTTTTATCTGAATTTATCACCCTTTTCCTGAAAGATGCAGTATTGAGAAAGAAATTGGATGATGTACGACGAAAAGAGCGCATTATGCTCTTCACAGATGCTTCCATTTCTAATCCTTTGTTTAATGACCCTGATAAAGAAACCACTCTATCATTTATTAAAGCCAAAGGCGAAATAACCCCATTCTGCCTCGACACCGATTGGCAGAAAGCCTATTTAGCAGCGAAATCTCAACTAAAAAAATAAGAAAATGTTTGACATACAACTCAACGAAAGTGGTACACGTCACATGAATGTGACTGAGATAAACCTACAAACTATTGATAAGTATAATCTTTTTAATGGGCTCGTGGGTTCCACTGGTTACGTCACAGAGACAGAACTTGACAAATTAAAATTAAACATTCGTTCACTTATTGCTTCCTCGCATGAGAACACAAAGGACTTGCTCGATCTCTGCATTGATGTGATTTATCACGACAAGATGAAAGCCTTTGGACTCAAGAATCTTTTCAACCTCTATCAAGATTGGAAAAAGACTTCCGCAAATGCACAAATGGAAACTAACCTTGCTGAAGAGGGAGTGGAATGAGAGCATATTATTAATAGCGAAGATTTCCACGAGATAAAGGAAAATAGAAGGAAATAAGGATTTAGCTATTAGCTTTTTCATTTAAAACTGAAACAGGCTATTCGTACCCCTCTATACTGGAAAGTAAATTGCATCAGTAGGATAATGAAAGTATAGTTTCAAATATATAAAGAGAGGCTGAGTGACTACATTGTCTGCTTATTTCGTTTTATCTTCTCCATTCATAAACCCTGTAAATAAGGCTTTCCGTTTGATTTAAACACAGAATGTAAAGGGCGTGCACCAACTGAAGGTAGTGTGTACACCAACTGAAGGTAGCACGACCTTCAGTTGGTGGTAGCACGACCACCAATTGGTGCACACCAATTTGCATTGCGGTTTATAGTCTTTTTCAATGTCTTTTCAGCACGTCTCTGAACCGAGATTTACTCTTACACAGAAATTGTAGATTATACAAATGGAACTATGCAAGTGGAAAGCCATGTGTAGTTTCAAAATTAATTGAGGGAGCAGAATTGATAATTTAAAAGGTGTTATTTATAGCTACCTTTATATGAAAAGCCTTAGGAATTAGTCGATTATCTATTCCATTGTTTTCTCTAGGAACCTTAGATCAACGTGTCAGAAAGCAAAACGAAAGTAAAAAATTAAGCAAACTATAGCAAACGAATATGATGCAACTAACAAATTGGCTACCCACCACGCAAAAAGAAATGAAACTGAGAGGTTGGGAATATGCTGACATCATTCTTTTTTCGGGTGATGCTTACGTTGACCACCCATCCTTTGGAGCTGCCGTAGTGGGGCGTTTGCTTGAAGCCCAAGGCTACCGAGTGTGTATCGTGCCCCAACCCGATTGGCACGGTGATTTTCGCGATTTCAAAAAACTTGGTCGTCCACGCTTGTTTTTTGGCATTGCCCCTGGTTGCATGGATTCAATGGTGAATAAATATACTGCCAATCGACGTTTGCGCTCAGAAGACGCTTACAGTCCCGATGGCCGACACGACATGCGCCCTGAGTATCCCACCATTGTTTATAGCCAGATTTTAAAGAAACTCTTTCCTGATGTACCCGTGGTATTAGGAGGCATTGAAGCCTCGTTAAGACGTCTCACTCACTACGATTACTGGAAGGAGAAACTTATGCCTTGCATTCTAAAAGAAAGCGGGGCCGATATCATTGTGTATGGTATGGGAGAACTCCCACTGACCGATCTTTGTAAGTCACTTGAGCAGCATATTCTACATCATCGCGAAAATGTGTTTTGCACTACTGAACAGTTTAACGATGTGATGCGCAAATTCCCGATCAAACAAACTGTTACCTTGCAAACAGAATCGAATATTCCGGGTGGTATTCAACCAGATGACATTATGCTTCACTCTCACGAAGACTGCTTGCAAAACAAGAAGCATTATGCAGAGAATTTCCGTCATATAGAGGAAGAAAGCAATAAGCTCCATCCTCAGCGACTAATTCAAGCTCTAGGCAATTATTTCGTAGTGGTCAATCCGCCCTATCCCCCAATGACGACCGAACAAATTGACCAATCGTTTAGTTATCCTTACACACGGCTTCCACATCCCAAATATAAAGGGAAACGCATACCAGCCTACGAGATGATTAAGTTTTCAGTCAACATTCATCGAGGTTGTTTTGGAGGTTGTGCCTTTTGCACCATATCGGCTCATCAAGGAAAGTTTATTATGAGCCGCTCGAAAGAGAACATCTTAAAGGAAGTAAAACAAATCACACAGATGCCCGACTTCAAGGGATATCTCTCGGATTTAGGAGGGCCTTCGGCCAACATGTACAAGATGGGAGGAAAGGACAAAAAACTTTGTGGACTTTGCAAGCGACCATCTTGCATCAGTCCTTCTGTTTGTCCCAACCTTAACGCAGACCATACACCCATTATAGACATTTATCGGGCTGTTGACGCTCTTCCTGGCATCAAAAAAAGTTTTATTGGCAGCGGTGTGCGCTACGACTTATTACTACATAATTATAAGGAAAATAAGCTATGCGATGCAGCTAAGAAATACACCGAAGAACTCATTCTTCATCACGTTTCTGGACGTCTAAAGGTGGCTCCAGAGCATACATCCGACCGCGTATTGAAAATTATGCGAAAGCCCTCGTTTCAGCTTTTTCATACATTTAAGGATATCTTCGACCGCATCAACCAAAAAGCGGGTTTGAAACAACAGATCATTCCCTACTTCATTTCATCGCATCCTGGATGCACAGAAGAAGATATGGCTGAGTTGGCCGCTGAAACCCGCGATATGAATTTTCAGTTAGAGCAGGTGCAGGATTTCACTCCTACCCCCATGACAGTATCAACAGAAACATGGTATTCAGGCTATCATCCTTATACACTAGAGCCTGTGTTCTCAGCTCAAACACCTAAAGATAAACTCAAACAACGCATGTTTTTCTTTTGGTATAAACCCGAGGAACGACAACATATTATAAGCGAACTTCGTCGATTAGGACGTGCCGACCTTATCAGCCGACTTTATCCCACGAGTGGGGCAAACGATTGGAGACCGCCCTACCGAACGGATTATGAGTTCAAGAAGAAGAAACAAAACGAAAAGAACCGAAAGACAGACAAATCATTTCAGGCTAATGGTAAGTCATTTCAATCCAACAACAAAAAGGAAAAGCCTGTAAGTAAACAGCAAAAGACGAACAATAAGAATAGTTCTCAACATAAGAAAAGATGAAAAAGCAACAAATACGAGCCGCCTGTCTAGTGCTAAGCACTTTTGGACTGAGCATACAAGCTATAGCACAAAATGCGCTGGAAAGAGCTACCAAAGGAATAAATTATAATACAGAACTTCAAGTAAGTTCTTCCAAGGGTAATACCCCTTTTTGGCTAACCTCCAATAAGCAAGGACTCTCATCTGTTGAGGCTCAGAATGGCTACTTACGTGGTGGAATTTTCCGCTCAGCCGATGCCGATTCGGCTCATCGTTGGCGCATTGGGTATGGTGCAGACGTGGCTGTAACCTATAACCACTCTAGCACATTCCTCATTCAGCAACTTTATGCTGATATCGACTATCGCTTAATGCGTCTCACCATTGGCGCTAAGGAGCAGAACATGCAACTAAAAGATGCGGAAGTGAGCACAGGTTCACAAACTCTTGGTGTGAACGCCCGACCAACACCAAGCGTGCGCATAGAATTACCTCATTGGTGGAACATCAGCGGACGTGGACAATGGGCTTATGTGCGCGGACATCTTAGTTATGGTTTATTTACCGATGGACAGTTTCAAGCACAACGAGTGAGCAATAACAGTTCGGCTCATTATGCGCGCCATGTGTTACTCCACACTAAGGCCGGCTATTTAAAACTTGGAAATGAAAAGAAATTTCCTCTCATATTTGAAGGAGGATTTGAATGGGCCACACAATTTGGCGGCACATCCTACAACTCACGCACATGGGAAGGATATGCTAGCGAAGTAAAGATGTCTAGCAACGCAAAAGCCTTCTTAAAAGCCCTTTATGGCGGTGGCGGTGACGCTACCGATGGAACGAACTATGCCAACTCAGCGGGAAACACTTTGGGTAGTTGGTTGGCACGACTCACTTGGCATGGGCAAGGATGGAAAATTAGCACCTACTACGACCATTATTTTGAAGATCACTCGCAACTTTTTTGGCAATATGGATGGCTTGATGGGCTTGTTGGAGTAGAGGCAGAATTGCCATCTAATCGTTGGGTGAGCAAGGTGGCCTATGAATTTGTGAAAACCACCTATCAAAGTGGTCCCGTCTATCACGATCACACGGAAGCCATACCCGACCAAATCAGCGGTTGCGACAATTATTACAACCACAATCTCTACGCAGGATGGCAACATTGGGGACAAGCCATAGGCAATCCTCTTTTCTTATCTCCACTCTACACCTCAACAAACGACCTTACATTCACCTCCAACCGCTTCAAGGCTCACCATGTGGCACTTGTGGGCCATCCAAGCACCGAGTGGAGCTATCGCATATTTTACACCCACCAGCATAGTCTCGGCTCTTATAATACGCCCTACGAAACTCCACGCAATGAGCATAGTTTACTGTTAGAAACACAGTTCACACCCCAAATGTTGGGAAAGATGAAAGGATGGAGCTTTAAAGCCTCCCTCGGATTCGACCGGGGCAACTTAATGCAAACCAACACTGGTTTTTCGCTTACTTTAGCCAAGAAAGGTCTATTAACTCATTAATTTTTCAGGTTCTACAAGAATTAGTGTGAGTTAACATGAAATATTGCCGAAATATTTCCGAATTTTGCAAATGAAATGGTTTCTATTCAAGACAT
>CAVKKI010000164.1:0-5931 GCA_963656725.1 Oribacterium sp.
CTTGATTCTTTTCCACTTTAGGGATAGTAAACATAGTTTCGTTTTTATTAGTTCCTCTCTTGAAAGAAAGGTCTATTCCTTCACAAAGCAATTGCGCTTTAGCCAAACTTTTTGTATTGATGGGTAGGGTTAATTGTGAGGGACATTGGTTAGTTAAAATGTGAAGGTAGCTAATTCTTCCTTTCTGAGTACTGACGATAGAGTCTCCCATCTGAATCGTACCGGCTTTCGTTCCGTAAATGCTTTCGCCAGCTACACTATTGAGCCATTTCCCCATATCTTTAAGCCGGATAACAGCCTCATTAGGTAGATTTCCATCGGGCTGTGGACCAACGTTTAGGAGCAAATTGGCACCTTTTGATGCTGAATGTATAAGCAAACGAAGCAAGGTTGTAGTTGATTTATAATTTTGATCAGCCACCTTATACCCCCACATGCCATTCATCGTTTCACAGGTTTCTAGGGGTAATTGACTAATGCTTTGTCCGGAAAGTCCAGCCTTGTTTTCCCCTGGAATATCTCGCTCAAACATTTGCATATCCTCCCCAGCATAAGGTGTTTGATGATGATTGTTGCCAATAATACATGCTGGTTGAAGTTTATGAATAAGAGCATATTGATCCGTTAATTGCCAATCAAATGGTTTTTTGTCTGTCTCGTGATCCCACCAACCATCAAACCAGATACCATCAATCTTTCCGTAATTGGTAAGCAATTCTGTTAATTGTTCGTTCATAAAATGATAATAGTGAGGCCAATTTGCTTGTTTCAAATCTTTTCCTGTGTTTCGTCCAGTACATCCCATAGGATAATCATCGCGCATCCAATCAATATGTGAATAGTAAAGATGAAAACCAAGTCCTTGCTTATGACATTCCTCTGCCAACATCTTTACAACATCCTTTTTATAAGGTGTGTTCATTATATTAAAATCGCTTAGCTGCGTGTTCCACATCGAAAATCCATCATGATGCCTACTCGTAAAGCAGATATACTTAGCGCCTGCAGCCTTGAAAATTGCTACCCATTTAGCGGCATTAAAATCGTGGGGATAAAAGGCATTGGCAGCTTTTGCATATTCCGCACGATTAATTCCTGCGTCTTGCATGTACCATTCCCCTTGTGCAAAAAGACTGTATAATCCCCAATGTAAGAAAACACCAAAGCGTTTGGCTTCAAAATTCTCTCTGGCTTTTATATTTTCTGAACTAGGAGTGTAAACAGAAAGGATATTTTGTGCTAATGCATAATTAATGCAGATGAACAAAAAGAGGAAAGAAGAAAAAAGCGGATTTAGAAACTTTTTCATAGAGGGAGTATGAAGGAATACTTTGTAAGAGTAGGCAAAAGTACATTTTTTCATGCACTTGCTTAAAAAGAATATCGAAAAAGTTGTAACTTTGCAACATAAAAAGAATCAGTCGACTAGTTTGTCGTGTGCATCCTAAGAGGTGCAGGAGGAAAGTCCGGGCAACATAGAGTGCTCCGCTTCTTAATGGGAAGTCGCCCGTGAGGGTGAACTTGAACAGAAGAAAATAACCGCCCTAGGCTCTTAGGGTAAGGGTGAGAAGGTGGGGTAAAAGCCCACCAGTTGTATGGTGACATGCAAGCTGTGTTCGTCGGAGGTTGAAAGTTCATGTATACCAACGTGTGTTAATACGCAAAGAGTCGCTCGCTCAAACTGCTTGCAGTGCGTTGGAGGGTAGAACGATAGAGTATGTAGGCAACTACATGTGCGGATAAATGACAAACGCTACTTAAACTGTAGTACAGAACCCGGCTTATAGGTTGACTGATTCTTCTTTTTATTAACTTTTTAAAGCAAGATTTGCTTATTGCAAAAAAAAGCAGTACCTTTGCAACGCTTAAGGAAAATCTGCCTTAAGAATATTATAAAATCGGGGCGTAGCGCAGTCCGGTTAGCGCACCTGCTTTGGGAGCAGGGGGTCGTGGGTTCGAATCCCGTCGCCCCGACATAAAGAAAAAAACAACTGATTATTAGACATTTAATAATCAGTTGTTTTTATTTATTACCGTAGCGAATTTTGTATTCATCTTGTCAATACCTTTACCTTGGTTATTAGACCGATCGCTTCTCTACACAATCTATAGGTAGGCATTTTTTATAAATTCCGTGACCTTCTGAAAACACGCTTTCGCTTTTTGGCTCTTTTATTCAAGATCAATAACTAAAGAGGGAGTACGTCGAGCCAGGACGTCTAGGATTGTGTTTTTATCCTCTCCCACGAGTCTATAGCCTTCCCTTTCCAAAGACTCTAAACAAGTTTCATAGGCCAGTCGAGGTAAATTATTCTCAGCACTTAGGTGACAAAGCCAGATGTGTTTTATTAAATTCGAATTTAAATGTTTACTTAAGAAGTCGGCTGTTTGGGTATTGCTTACATGACCATTTCCTCCTGAAATTCGGTTTTGAAGGCGTTTGGGATATCGTCCCGCTGCAAGCATATGCACATCGTAATTAGACTCTATAACTAGATAATTGGCACAATTCACCATCTTGGCCATTTCTTCAGTGAAATGCCCCACATCAGTGAGCAGAACGAAATTTTTATTGTGCACATGGATAAGATAGCCGTTATTATCTGCACTATCGTGAGGAACATGAAAAGAGGTGATGCTAAATGGCCCCAGTTCAAATTCAGCCCCCGTTTCGATTGAATGTTGTAGAGCAATGGGTATCTTCTTAGAGACATAATGATTAAACATGATTGAATCGTGCACCTTTTGTGATGTATAAACGGGGATATGGAATTCACGTGATAACGCTCCTACCGCTTTCACATGATCAGTATGATCGTGTGTTACTAACAACGCTTTAATCTGTGCCAGATTTTGTCCGTAGTTTGAGAACATACGTTTAAAATTGCGAAGACTAATGCCTAAATCGATAAGGATTCCATATCCATCGGCATTTAAGTAGTAGCAATTTCCACTACTACCTGAGGCTAGAGAGATAAATTGTAGCATGAATTGTGATTTGCGAAATATTAGAACGGAAGCCCGATGGCAAAGTGTATTGCCAAATCTCTTTTAAAATTGGGATTACAGATGGGATAATGCAAGCGCCCTGAAGTAACAGACGGATTGATGGCTTTCATACCTCCGTCTAGACGTAGAATGAAATAGTTGAAATTAAATCGAAGACCTAAGCCATAGGAAACAGCTATTTGCTTGTAGAAAGTATTGAATTTGAATTGTCCTTTTTCTAGGCCTGAATATCGACGGGTGTTCCACACGTTGCCTGCGTCAATGAAAAAAGCACCATGCATTTTCCAGAAAAGGAACGTTCGCCATTCAATGCTAAGATCTAATTTCAAATTTCCTGTTTGTGTTACAAAATCGATTTTACCATCTTTTCCTTTATAGGAGCCAGGTCCTAGTTCGCGCACACTCCATCCACGTACACTGTTTGCCCCACCCGAAAAATACCTTTTTTCATAGGGTATGATGGTGGAATTTCCATAAGGGATGCCAATTCCAAAAGCAGCGTGAAAGGCTAGTGAATTATGATCGTTTAGAATGATACTCTTGGCAAAGTCAAAATCTATTTTGGCATATTGTGAATATGCAATACCAAATAGATTATAATTACCTTCATCGTTGTGTTGAGCTTTTGTTGCCTTGGATAATGCATAAAGAAGGTTGCCAGCAAGTTCAAAGCCAAATTTGAGTTGATAGCCATTTGTTTGATATAATTCAGTAGGAATGTTTAGACTATTTCGTAGAGAATTATACGTAAAGTTCATTCCTGTTTTCACGATGAACAAGTTTTCGTAGCTATATCGCAAAATAGAATAGTGGGGATCGTTTCCATCTAGATATTCCTTACGAAAAGTATCAGATATCCAAGGCATATATACATAATTAATCGATAAAAGATCGAAACGGTTTTGCCATTGTGGACGATTCGTTTTTTTCCATTGATAAGTCCAAGAAGAAGTAAGTACACGACGATGGAATTCTGGGCGGTCTTGCGTATCATACATCATTTTTACCTCAGAAATAGCATTTAGTTTACGTTTTTTTTCTATACCTAGGAAAGGGAACAAGAAAGTAGGAAATCGCAAACTCGTTTCTGCACTCCACTCGGTGTAGTTTTGATTGGCATATCCTTCTAGTCCCGTAATAGCCTCGTAAGCGCCACGTAATTTTATGGAAAAAAGTTCTGATCCATGAAATAGGTTTTTATTATTATAGGTTATGGCAAGTGCGGCACCGAGGTTACCTGCAGTATTTGTACCCTCAACATCAAATGCAATAGAGTGTGGTTTTGCTGAGTAGATATTTACATCAAAATCGAGCGAGTCACTCTCTTCTACTGGTGTAATATTGGTATTAGCCACACTAACAATTGGAAGTGATGAAATACTACTATAGGTATCTTGAACAAACTGCTGTCGGTAAAGACTGTCAGTACGGGGCAAAATGTGCGAGACAAGTACGCGTTTGTTTATCCTTGTTTTTCCTTGGAAGATAAAATTTATACCGCGATAGTATGTTGTATCATTGTTTTCTAGATTTTCATCTTCATTCCAATTATTAACGTTTACTTTGATTCTACGGAAATGATTGGGGCGAAATACTCGTAAAGAATCATTAACTGATGGAAGTTTTATTTGTAGTGTAACGCTAGCAACAGTTCCACCTTGAATGGTATCAATATCGTAGCCAACGAAATTTTTGTCAAGGTAATAGTAACCTTTATCGTGCAGATTATTAATAATCAGTTGTCTCGCCTCTAACAATCGATTAAAATCGAGAGGAATTCCCCTGCGCAAGCCAATATTTGCAGAGATTTCTTTAACTATTTGTTTGATTTGCTCATCCTCAATATGATAATTGAACTGATTGATGTAATAGCGCTCGTGTGGTACTATTTTATATTCTACATAGGCTTTGTGTCCTACATATTGAACCAAAGTATCAACCCTTGCATGCAAATAGCCACAACTATTAAGTGCTTTTTGAATATTTTGTTGGCTATACAAAGTTTGTTCATTATCGTAAATAACGGGAGCTTCGCCTATTTTGCGCCATAGTCCAGATAGCCCCCTTTTCCCTTTTAGTGAGTCCGACTTTGAGAGACAATAAATTCCCAAAGGCACTTTAAACAACGAAAACCACTTTGCATTAGGATGTTGTCGCACGTAGCTTTTATAGCTATTCGGATTACTTTTTTTTTCAATAGAAGTAATCTTTATGCTTGCAAGCACATGCTGCCCCTCGTTTAAAAATTTCTTGCTACTACATGCTGTAATAAGAAGGGGGGTAATTAAAACACCTATGGTTATAACCATTGTGCCTACAAAATGACTTATGTAAGCAACCTTTTTGTAAAGAAATTTTCGCACGAGCAAATCCATGACTTACAATAAAGATAGTAGTTCGCGAAAACGAAGCTCATGTTGTTGTTTTTGTTCCTGTGTGAATGTCTGTTCCATCATCCATTGTTGGAAAGCCCTTACAGCCAATGTGTGCATTTGGGCTCTACCTGCATTAAAACCGCTTTGATAAGGACGAGCAGGTAAATGCGTGCGATTGTAATTTCCATCTGCCATGATGTGCGTAATTGATTATGTTATCGTTGTTTCTTATCCCAAAAGGCATTCATTCGTTCACGGCTTGCGTTTTCATGTGTATTGTTACACGGATGCCATAAGATATGATTTTTAATTATTTCGGGGAGATAATCCTGCGGAGTGAAGTTATTAGGAAAATCGTGTGGATAGAGATATCCATCGTTATATCCTAGTTGAGACATTAATTGCGTTGGCGCATTGCGAATGGGGAGTGGTACCTGCAAATTTCCAGTCTCTTTAACTAAATTCAAGGCTTCATTAATGGCTTTATAAGCAGAATTGCTCTTTGGGCTTGTCGCCAAATAGATTGTTGCCTCAGCAAGAGGTATTC
>CAVKKI010000165.1:0-5845 GCA_963656725.1 Oribacterium sp.
AAACCATAGAAGTTGATAAATCATAGGCTTACCAACGAGAAAAGCGGAAGAACCAATAAAATGGCATAAGTGAGTGATCAAACTAATGTAAAAGCTTGGTCACTCATTTTTTTTGGGGGGGCTCTGCATGTCGACGCACCAAATTCCATAATCAGTTGATTGTAGGAAAAATACATATGATTAAGTTTTACCTTACAAAACATCAACCTTTGTATGCGAAAAATGCATAAAGTATGCATAAATGTGATAGATATGCATATTTATGCAGAATATGCAACAAAAAGATTGTATATATGCAATTCGAACGATAATTCTTCGTATATTTGCGGCATAAAATAAAAGACAAATAAAAACGATGAGCACACGATTGCAGCGCTTAGAAGTTTTGCGAGTGATTTTGAGCACGGACGACACACTGACAAGTCACGACGAAATTTTAGCAGAACTTGCTAAGAACGGGCTGGAGGTGACACAAGCCACCTTGTCGCGCGACCTAAGCAAATTGCATGCAGCCAAGATTTTAACCCCTTTGGGCTACCGATACATTTTGCCCGACAATCCTTTATATAACCACACGGTGCGCCCCGAAGTGGTGCCGCAGCAATATTTGCGCAATTCGGGCTTCCTCTCCATTGCCTTTTCGGGGCACATGGCGGTGCTGAAAACGCGCCCCGGTTATGCTGGAGGTTTGGCTTCGGATATTGACAATCACGACCTAGAAACCGTGTTGGGAACCCTAGCTGGCGACGACACCATTCTCGTGATTATGAACGAGGCTTGCAGCCGCAAGGAGTTTACCGAAGAACTCTCCACCATCATCCCCGCATTAAAAGAAGAAGTGGAAGATTAAGGAATAGACACACAAAACAAGAACTACACAAACAAATACATCTATTAAACTAAGAAAATGGAAGAATACGACGATGGTATTAAGGTAATTGTGGCCAATGCAAGCCACGAGAAGTACGTCGACACCATATTAAAAACCATTACCGACGCCGCTAAGGTGCGCGGTTCGGGCATTGCCAGCCGCACACACGAATATGTGGCTACGAAGATGAAAGAACGCAAAGCCATCATCGCCCTTTATGGCGAAGAGTTTGCAGGCTTTTGCTACATCGAGAGTTGGGAAAACAAGCATTATGTGGCCAACTCCGGCTTGATTGTAGTGCCCAAATTTCGCGGTCACCACTTAGCCACTCGCATCAAGCGCTTAGCTTTCTCGCTGAGCCGTGTGCGTTGGCCGCAAGCCAAAATTTTCGGCTTGACCAGTTCGGGCCCTGTGATGCGCATCAACACCTCGTTGGGTTATGTGCCCGTTCCCTTTAGCGAACTCACACAAGACGATGAATATTGGAAGGGTTGCGGCACGCCCGAAGCCCCCTGTTGCATCAATTGCGACGTGTTGGCACGCACCAACCGCAAATATTGCGTCTGCACGGGCATGCTCTTCGACCCCGCGCGTCATCCCGATGCTCCGCTGCCAGTGGAAATTCCGCAAGACGTGCTCGATTTTATTAAAACCCACGAGTAAAGGGGCGAGCAAGGTGTGCCCTCGCTCCTTGCGCTTAAACTCTCTGCATGGCGCATGCCGTGTGAATGGGGTGGTAATTAAGAAACACCCCAAAAACATTCAGAAAACAAAAAACGAAACGATGGATAAGAAAAAGAAAGTAGTGGTGGCCTTCAGTGGCGGACTTGACACCTCTTACACGGTGATGTATCTGGCCAAAGAAAAAGGCTACGAAGTGTATGCAGCTTGCGCCAATACAGGCGGATTCAGTGCAGAACAACTCAAAACGAACGAAGAAAACGCCTATAAGCTAGGCGCAAAAGAATATGTGACGCTCGACGTGACCCACGAATACTATGAGAAGAGTCTCAAGTTTATGGTCTACGGCAATGTGCTTCGCAACAACGTTTACCCCATCTCCGTTTCTTCCGAGCGCATTTTCCAAGGCATGGCCATTGCGCGTTATGCAAAGGAAATTGGCGCTGATGCCATTGCTCACGGTTCAACCGGTGCGGGCAACGACCAAGTGCGTTTCGACATGACCTTCCTCGTGATGTGTCCCGACATGGAGATAATCACCCTTACTCGCGATGGCAATTTAAGTCGTAAGGAAGAGGTGGACTACCTGAACGCCCATGGCTTCAATGCCGACTTCACCAAACTGAAATACTCCTATAACGTGGGCATTTGGGGCACTAGTATCTGCGGTGGCGAGATTCTCGACTCTAAGCAAGGCTTGCCCGAATCGGCCTACCTGAAGCAAGTGGCAAAGCAAGGCACGGAGGAGTTGAAACTCACCTTCGAACACGGTGAACTCAAAGCCATCAATGGTGTGCGCTACGACGACCCCATTGAGGCCATTACGAAAGTGGAAGAAATTGGCGCAGCCTATGGCATTGGTCGCGACATGCACGTGGGCGACACCATCATAGGCATCAAGGGCCGCGTTGGTTTCGAGGCAGCCGCTCCTGCGCTCATCATTGGCGCTCACCGTTTCCTTGAAAAATTTACGCTCTCGAAATGGCAGCAGTATTGGAAGGATCAAGTGGCCAATTGGTATGGCATGTTCCTCCACGAAAGCCAGTATCTCGAACCCGTGATGCGCGACATCGAAGCCATGCTCACCTCTTCGCAGCGTTACGTTAACGGCACCGTTTCGCTCGAACTTCGTCCGCTTGGCTTCAGCACCATTGGTGTGGATAGCGAAGACGATTTGGTAAAAACGAAGTTTGGCGAATATGGCGAAACACAAAAGGGCTGGACGGCCGAGGACGCTAAGGGCTTTATTAAGGTGCTGAGCACCCCCTTGCGTGTGTTCTATGCCAATCACACCGACGCAGAGTAAATTTTCCCCGATAAGATGCTTACTTCTCTCAAATAAGAGTAAGTTAAGCATATAAGGAAAACAAATAACCACTGAAGAGGAGTGCTCCTTCATTGGGGGCATTCCTCTTCTCTATTTTTTTGATAAAACGAACTCATCCTTATGATAAGAATAGGCATAATAGGCGGTGCTGGCTACACAGCGGGCGAACTTTGCCGCATTTTGCTCAACCATCCCGATGCAGAAATTGTGTTTGTGAATAGCGAAAGCAATGCGGGCAATTTGCTAACCGACGTGCATGAAGGGCTTTATGGCGAAACCGACCTTCGCTTCACCGACCAACTTCCCTTCGACCAAGTAGACGTGGTGTTCTTCTGCTTCGGCCATGGAAAGAGCACGCAATTCCTTTCAGAACATTACATTCCGGCCGATGTGCGCATCATCGACCTTGCGCAAGATTTCCGCTTGGCGGCTGAAGACAACGACTACGTTTACGGCCTTCCCGAACTCAATCGTTCGCAAATTGTCAACACACTTCACGTGGCTAATCCCGGTTGCTTCGCCACGTGCATTCAGTTGGGCTTGCTCCCCTTGGCTGAGGCCGGACTGCTATCGGGCGACGTTTCGGTCAATGCCATCACAGGTTCTACGGGAGCGGGCGTGAAGCCTGGTGCCACCACTCACTTCTCGTGGCGATCGGGCAACATGAGCATCTATAAGGCTTTCGAACATCAGCACGTGCCCGAAATCAAGCAGTCACTGCGACAGCTGCAACCTGGTTTTGAAGGCAGCATCGACTTCATTCCCTATCGTGGCGACTTCCCCCGAGGCATCTTCGCCACCGAGGTCATCAAGTGCGACGCTCCCATCGAAGAAATCGAGAGCTACTATCGCGAGTTTTATGGCGAGGCCACTTTTACACATTATGTGGGCAAACCCATCGATATGAAACAAGTGGTCAACACCAACAAGTGTCTTATTCATGCCGAGCGACACGGCAACAAATTGCTCGTCACTTCCTGCATCGACAATTTGCTGAAAGGAGCTTCGGGCCAAGCCGTGCAGAACATGAATCTTATGTTTGGCCTTGAGGAAGACACGGGCCTTCGACTTAAACCCGTGGCATTCTAGTTTCATAAACGTATAAACATATTACATCTAGACGCAACATGCAATTATTCCCCGTATATCCTCTTTTCGACATCAACATAGTAAAAGGCAAGGGTTGCCATGTGTGGGACGATAAAGGTCAGCAATATCTCGACCTTTATGGCGGCCATGCCGTAATCAGCATTGGCCACTGCCATCCTCATTACGTGGAGAGCCTTACCCAGCAACTTCAAACCTTGGGCTTCTATTCCAACTCCGTCATCAATCGTTTGCAAGAGCAGTTGGCCGACCGATTGGGCAAGGTTTGTGGTTATCCCGACTATCAACTCTTCCTTATTAACTCGGGCGCAGAAGCCAATGAAAATGCCCTCAAATTGGCCTCGTTCCACACGGGGCGCAAGCGCGTGCTTTCGGCTTGCAAGGCATTTCACGGCCGCACCTCACTAGCCGTTGAGGCCACCGACAATCCCAAAATTGTGGCTCCCATCAATGCCAATCAGCACGTCACGTTCCTTCCGCTCAACGACCTCGCTGCTTTCGAGGCCGAACTGCGCAAGGGCGATGTGGCCGCAGTGATTGTGGAGTGCATTCAAGGTGTGGGTGGCATTCGCATGGCCACGAAAGAGTTTATGCAAGGCTTGCGCCGTGTGTGCGATGAAACGGGCACGGTGCTTATTTGCGATGAAATTCAGTGTGGCTATGGCCGTTCGGGCAAGTTTTTCGCTCATCAGCATCTTGATGTGAAACCCGACCTCATCACCTGCGCCAAAGGCATTGGCAATGGCTTCCCCATGGCTGCTGTGCTCATTTCGCCTAAGTTTACTGCCACCTACGGCATGCTTGGCACCACCTTTGGCGGCAATCACTTGGCTTGTGCTGCCGCTTTAGCCGTGCTCGATGTGATTGAGAGCGAACACCTTGTGGAGAATGCCGCCGAAGTGGGTCAGTACTTGCTGACCGAACTCAAAAAACGGCAGCAAACTAACCCGCATATAGTGGATGTGCGTGGCGAGGGCCTGATGATAGGCATTGAGTTTGATGCTCCCATCAAAGACTTCCGCAACCAGTTGGTTCACGAAAATCACATTTTCACCGGAGCCGCCTCCACCAACATTCTGCGTTTGCTTCCGCCTTTGACACTAACGAAGGAAGAGGCCGATGAATTTTTGGCTGCCTTGTAGATTGAGCTAGTCGGTGGGGGCGACGCGGCCCGCGTCGGCGCTAGAAGAAACGCGAATTAAACAGGTTAGAATGAACCGCGAATTTTACAAATTGGACGAATTTTTCTTTTCGAACACTGATTTCACTGATTACACAGATGAATAAATGCGCTGACGCGCTGTTTTTTTAAAACATTAATTATCACCAATGGTCATTAATTGATTCATTAATGCTTTTGTGGAGAGGCAACGCTAGAGGTCAGTGGGGGCGACGCGGCCCGCGTCGGCGCAAATAAAAACGCTAATAGAAGCACTCAATTATTGAGATTAGTCAAAATTTGAATGCTTTTATTAGCGTTTCTTTTATTCAAATTGTTCTTTATTCCAGTACGTTCATTTTCTCCATTCATTTTCCCCTTGAATAGGGCTTATCGTTTGATTTAAACACTGAATGTGAAGGGCGTGCACCAACTGAAAGTCGTGCGTGCATCAGCTGAAGGTAGCACGACCTTCAGTTGGTGGTAGCACGAACACCAATTGGTGCACGCCCTTATAAAGTGCAGTTTATAGCCTTTTTTAATGCTTATTCAACACAATTCAGAACGGAGAATTAAGCAGATAAACAAGAGGATCAAAGCATGTGTAGTTTTAATTTTATTACCAGCTTACCTAGTTAATAAGGGTGGGCTGAAAGCCCAATGTATGCACCTAGCCCAGGGCAAGCGAAGCGGCGCCCTG
>CAVKKI010000166.1:0-5824 GCA_963656725.1 Oribacterium sp.
TTCCGCTAGCGATTTAACCCAGGGCGCCGCTTCGCTTGCCCTGGGCTAGGTGCATGCATTGGGCTTTCAGCCCGCCCTTATTAAGTAGGTAATCAAATAATTTTGATTGGTTACTTACCTACTATTGTCACAAATTTAGCACAAATGTGTGACAAAAGAAGATGCAGAAAGGCTGTTTAGTTGTACTTTTGGCGACCTATTTGTGCGAAGATCTGCCTTTTTAAGCCACTTTTTGCAACAAAAAGAGAGTTTGAAAGCGGTTTGGAACGCTAATTGCATTATTAAGCCGTTCGTTAGACACTGCTATCGCTTTAAGGAGCGGCATTCGCTCCTTTAGTAATTCTCTTTACAGCACATTGTGCAAAAGCAGCAAAGGGGTGGAAAAAGCGATTAGCGGGCTACGGAAAAAGAAAATAAAAGAAACTAAGGGCGTTAATACGCTGAAAATTCGTATTTTTGCACGCTAATGGCTCTAAAGTCGACCTTAACGCAACGAGTCAGTACGGCAAACCTCTATCCATAGGGACAACGAATTACGGCGCATTGCCCATTTAACCGAGTCTTTACTCACTACAACACATTATGACATCACGAGACGATAATTCACAGACAGCCTTTTCACTTGTAGCCGACTTTGATGGCGACATGCAAGAATTGCTTAACACCCCCCACGACACTGTTTTACCTGCTCTGCCGCTGCGCAACATGATGTTGTTTCCAGGCATTGTGGGTTCGGTGAAAATAGGCCGGCCGAAAAGTCGCCGCGTGGTGGATCAGTCATTAAAGAAAGGTTCGCTCATTGCCGTTGTGGCACAGAAAGATGGCGATGTGGAGGAGCCCAAACAAAAAGACCTCTACGAAGAGGGTGTGGTGGCTCGCGTGATGCGCATTATGGACCTGCCCGACGAGCAGTGCATTGCCATTTTGCAAACCTACGGCGCCATCAAGATTGAGCGCATTGTTCGCAGCCGCCCCACGATGCGGGTGGAGGTTACCCCTGTGGCCGAACTAATTGTGAACCGCAAGGACGAAGAGTTTGCCCTGTTGGCAGAAGCTTGCCGCGACAGCATTATCCGTTTGTTGAAAATGAGCGATGGCTTGCGCCCCAACGAGGCTGCATTTGCCATGCGCAACATCAACCACCCGGTGTTTCTGGTAAACTTTATTTGCTCGAACATTCAGATTGAGCAAGACGAGCGCTACGAACTTTTCAGCGAACACGACATTCACGACCGCGCCAACAAGTTGCTCAAATTTTTGAACCGCGAATGCGCCTTCGCCCAAATTAAGAGCGAAATTCAGAACCGCACGCGAGCTGACATCGACCAGCAACAGCGCGAATACTTCCTACACCAGCAAATTCGCAACATTCAAACAGAATTGGGCGAAGACGGCAACGCCGATGTGGCCGACATTGAAGAAAAGGCCAATAAAATTACCTTTCCCCCGAAGGTGAAAGAAATTGTGACGAGAGAGATTGGCAAGTTTAAACGCCTCAATCCACAGTCGCCCGACTACAACGTGCAGCTCACCTACCTGCAAACCATCGTGGCCTTGCCTTGGAACGCCTACACCGACGATAACCTCAACATCGACAATGCCGAGCGCTTGCTCAACCGCGACCACTTTGGCATGGAGAAGGTAAAAGAGCGCATTTTGGAGCATTTGGCCACGTTGCGCTTCCGCACAAGCGAGAAAGCGCCCATTCTTTGCCTGGTAGGCCCTCCGGGTGTGGGTAAGACCTCGCTCGGCCGCAGCATTGCCGAAGCCTTAGGACGCAAATACGTGCGCATCTCCTTGGGCGGCGTGCACGACGAGGCCGAAATTCGCGGCCATCGCCGCACCTATGTGGGCGCTATGCCGGGACGCATCATCAAGGGCATCATGAAGGCAGAGTCGAACAACCCGCTCTTCGTGCTTGATGAGATTGACAAGGTGTCGGAAAACAACTATAACGGCGACCCTCACAGCGCCTTGCTCGAGGTGCTCGACCCGGAACAGAACGTGGCCTTCCACGACAACTATCTTGACCTCGACTACGACCTTTCGAAGGTGCTTTTCATTGCCACGGCCAATAGTTTGCAAACCATTCCCCGCCCCTTGCTCGACCGTATGGAGGTGATTGAAGTGGAGGGTTACCTCACTGAGGAGAAGCGCGAAATTGCCAAGCGCCACCTCATTCGCCGCGAGCAGAACGACTTTAAATTTAAAGACGATGCCAAATTGGAGTTTACCCCTGCGGCCATTGAGTTTATTATAGAAAAGTACACGCGCGAAAGCGGTGTGCGCCAGCTTGAGAAGCAAATCAACAAGATTTTCCGCAAAGTGGCCTATCTCAGTTCGAAAGAAGAAGATGACCACATGCCCTATGAAGGACAAAAGCTAAAGCCCGCCGACATTGAGCAGTTGCTTGGCAAACCGTTGTTTAGCCGCGACAAATATCAAGGTAATAAATACGCGGGTGTGGTCACGGGCTTGGCTTGGACAGCCGTGGGTGGCGAAATTTTGTTCATCGAAACGAGCGTTAGCCGCAGCAAGGGAGCCAAACTCACCTTGACCGGAAACTTGGGCGACGTGATGAAAGAAAGTGCGGTGTTGGCTTTGGAATACATCCGCGCTCATGCCGACACCCTAGGCATTGACTATCGCATCTTCGATCACTGGGGCGTGCACATTCACGTGCCCGAAGGCGCTACGCCGAAAGATGGCCCCTCGGCCGGCATTACCATTGCCACCTCTATAGCCTCAGCCCTTACCCAACGCCGCGTGCGCGACCACATTGCCATGACGGGCGAAATTACCTTGCGAGGCCGCGTGCTGCCCGTGGGTGGCATCAAAGAGAAAATTCTGGCTGCTAAACGAGCTGGCATCACCGACATCCTCATCTCGGAAGAGAATGAGAAAGACGTGATGGAAATTAACGAGCGCTATCGCAAGGGATTGACCTTCCACTTCGTGAGCGACGTGCAAGACGTGCTGAAGCAAGCCTTGCTCGACGAAAAAGTGGACAACGCCATCGACCTGGCGGAAGGGCTCGACGACGAGAAGGGCGACACCGACTCGACCAAAAGCGCTACTCCCGAAAACAAAGTTAGCGCCCGATTGCTGAAGGGGAAATAAATTTTCCCCACGCTCAAACGAAAGAAAGGGAAACGCTCTAACGCTTTACGGGAGATGGGGTGGTTTTTGCCGCTCCTTCCTTAACATAAATCCTTCCCTTTCACCTCTTAACACACCTATATAATAAATAAGAGAATGCCTCTCACCTTCGAGCTACAACATACCGACGGCAGCGCACGCGCAGGCCTCATCACTACCGACCACGGACAAATTCACACCCCCATCTTTATGCCCGTGGGCACATTGGGCAGTGTGAAGGGCGTGCACCTACGCGAAATAAAAGACGACATCAACGCTGAAATCATTCTAGGCAACACCTATCACCTATACCTACGCCCCGGACTCAACATTTTGGAACGGGCTGGCGGTTTGCACAAGTTTAATGGTTTCGACCGCCCCATGCTCACCGACAGTGGCGGTTTTCAAGTGTTTTCGTTAGCCGGCATCCGCAAGTTGAGTCAAGAGGGTTGCGAATTTCGCTCGCACATTGATGGCAGCAAGCACTTCTTCTCGCCCGAAAGAGTGATGGACATTGAGCGCACCATTGGGGCCGACATCATGATGGCCTTCGACGAGTGTCCGCCGGGCACCGCCACCTACGACTACGCCCGTAAGAGTCTGGACCTGACCCACGGATGGATGAAGCGCTGCTGGAAACGTTTTCATGAAACGGAGCCTAAATATGGCTATCACCAAGCGCTCTTCCCGATTGTGCAGGGTTGCGTTTATAAAGACCTACGTCAAGAGAGTGCGCACTTCATGAGCGATTTTGGCGCAGAGGGCTACGCCATTGGCGGTTTGGCTGTGGGCGAACCGGCCGAGAAAATGTATGAAATGATTGAGGTGGTGAACGACATTCTGCCCACCGACCGCCCGCGCTATTTGATGGGCGTGGGCACTCCCGTCAACATTCTCGAAGGCATAGAGCGCGGTGTGGACATGTTCGACTGCGTGATGCCCACCCGCAACGGCCGCAATGCTTGTCTGTTCACCGCCGAAGGCATGATTAACATGCGCAACGCCAAATGGGCCAATTGCTTTGAGCCGGTTGACCCGATGGGACATTGCTTCGCCGATTTACAATATACCAAAGCCTATCTGCATCACCTTTTCAAAGCGAAAGAGCTACTGGCCTTGCAGATTGGTTCAATCCATAACCTCGCCTTCTACCTTTGGCTTGTGCGCGAAGCACGGAAGCATATTCTTGCCAACGACTTCGCCTCTTGGAAAGCGGGTATGGTGGAGAAACTGAGCCGAAAGTTGTAAGCTGAATTTTTGTAACACGAAAGTTGAAGGTCGAAAGTTGAAGGCAAAGCATACCTTATTATATATATAAGGAGAGTTAGCTGTGGGGAAGCATCCCCTCCCCTACTCTCAGTTTCTCTTTCCTCGCTCTTCCCACAGTGATAACCTCTACACAACACGATGAACACACTTTGGTCGAAAATAAAGCATTTTCTGTTTCACCCCGTTCACAAACGAAACGGGGAGGAGGAGGCACCCGCAATTGTCGACCCTTTAGCCGATCCTACAGAAGAACAGGAACTAGCGACAGAACTGCCCCTTGAGGAAGAGATTGTTCCTGAAGAGCAACCGAAGGAAGAAGAAGCCGCCAACCCCAAGCAGCGCAAAGTCTTTTGGAAACGCGGGGGCTTTTGGAAACACAAGGCGGCTGCTAAGCCCAGAAAGCCCAGAAGCACCAAGGGGCGCAAGCCCTTGCTCGGCAAGCTAGACCGCTACATCATTTTTAAGTTTATCAGCACCTATCTCTTTCTCATCGCCATCATCATCATCATTGCGGTGATTTTCGACTTTAACGAGAACATTGATAAACTCACGCAAAGTCATGCGGCTCCTCTCAAAATTGCCCAATACTACGGCAATTTCGTGCCCTACTTCACCAACCTTTTCAGTCCGCTCTTTGTTTTTATCGCCGTTATTTTCTTCACTTCTAAATTGGCAGATAAGAGCGAAATCATAGCTATGAAGAGTACTGGTATGAGTTTTCGCCGTTTGCTTCGCCCCTACCTCTTCACCGCTGCACTGATTGCGCTAAGTTCTTATCTGCTAGGCGCTTACGTCATTCCCAAGAGCAATGTGGCGCGTGTGAACTTTCAAAACCGATACATCAAAAAGAAAACGGACATCACCTCGGCCGACAACGTGCAGATGCAAGTGGACACGGGCGTGGTGGCCTACATCACTCACTTCGACAACGTCACGAAGAGTGGTTACGGTTTCTCGCTCGACAAATTTGTGGAGAAGAAACTCGTGTCGCACCTCACGGCACAGACCATACAGTATGACACGCTGTCGGACCACCGCTTCTCGTGGACGCTACACGACTACGACATCCGCACGCTGAAGGGCATGCGCGAGGTGCTGACGCACGGCAGCAAAATCGACACCACCATCATTATGGAGCCCAAGGACTTTTTCTACGTGCGCGGACAGCAGGAAACGATGACCGTGCCCGAACTGCGAGAGTTCATTGCCCGACAAAAGTTGCGCGGAGCGGACAAAATTAGCACCTTCGAAGTGGAATATTACAAACGATTTGCCACGCCATTCGCCGCCTTCATTCTCACCCTCATTGGGGTGTGCTTGTCGAGCCAGAAGCGTAAAGGCGGCATGGGATTGAGTTTGGGCGTGGGCCTGGCGCTGAGTTTTGCCTACATTTTGTTTCAAACAGTGTCGTCATCGT
>CAVKKI010000167.1:0-5764 GCA_963656725.1 Oribacterium sp.
GGCGCAAGCAGCGGCGCTAGAAGAAACCTACAAGAAACATAAATAAATAGGATGGCTATTAGTTTCTGTCTTTTCTGTTTATTTCTTCTAGCGCCGCCACTTGCGCCGACGCGGGACGCGTCGCCCCCAGAGCTACTTGCGCCAGAGCTATTGTGCAAAAGAGACAATAAGTCCTCACAAAGAGCATTTGTGAGGACTTATTAAGGGGAATATTAGAAATTAAATTTCGTGCCCACAGAAAGCGTCATTTGCCCATCAATGGGGTGACTATTATCAGTGGCATTAATCTTCGAAGAATAGATGGCTAGGTCGGGCTGCAAGAAGAGTTCCACACGCGGTGTCACACGATAGCCTCCCTGCAAGGCAAATTGCACACCAGGCACCACCTTCGTGTCTTGGCCCTGACGAGAAGCCACATTCAGCGAAAGGCCAGCTAAGCCGCTCAATTGGAAGCGCTTGTCGTTGGTGCTTTCGCCCGTAATGGCAGAGCAGAGGTTGAGCATGTAGTTGGCGCGCACGGAGGTGATATTCTCGTTATATTGGCCGTGACGCGGAATGGTCGTGTTGCTCAAGCCCACCTCGAAGCCCTGAAGGCCGCTGAGCCATTGGCCGTAGGTGAGAGCCTCTTGCATCACCCAACGATAGCGACGGGGCGATTGCGAGCAGTTGCGGCTCGTAGAACCCGTGCCCACCGACACCGAAGCGTAGCGCTTGTAGGTGGGAGCCGAAATCGTCTTCAAATTACCCGTGCGGTTGAAGCTATAATCCAGTCCGACTAAACCCACCATTTGCCAGCGAGCCAAGCGGTCGTGATTGTAGCGTTTCGAGAAGTGATAGCCAATTTGCGGTTCGCCATAGAGCTTAAGGTTCGGAGCTACGCGGAAGGCTAATTGACCACCCACGTGCACATCGCCGTTGAAGTAGACTTTCTTGCTGCTATAGTCGGCACCGAGGTTCACACCGGCCAAGGCGCTCACCGTGCAAATGCGGTCGGGGTCGTAGCCATAGGTGTAGGCCGTGAGGTCGGCCAGGTAGTCCACGCCCACTTCGGCGAAGCCATATTTAGCCTCATTGAGTTTGCCAAGGCCCATTTGCAAGTTTCCACGCCATGCCGAGAGGGGCGAGAACCATTGCGTGTAGCTCAAGCGGCCCGTGCCGCGGTAAGCGTTTTTCGAGCGGGGCGATTTAATAGGCACGAGGAAACCACCGGCCACTGAGAGCGAGCTGCGCAATCCGCCATCTTCCTCCACTGCGGCTTCAGCCATCTGTCGGTTATAGTTACGCAGGTTAAACTGCACACCGGCCATGCCCGAAGCAATGAAGTCGATGTTGCCTTTTCCCACCTCTGAGGGCAGATAGTTTTTGCCATATCCTTGCAACTTCGGCTCGATGAAAATGCCAAGGAAGGAGTTGGGATACCACGTGCCGCGCAGCGAAGCGTCGAGTCCGTAGAACACCTTTGTGCTGTTGGCACGACTGGAAAGGTTCATACCCAAACCACCCGTCAATTCCAGCTTGCGGTCGGGGGTGTAGCCCACCAGAGCGTTGGTGAAGTTAAAGAGGTAGTCCACACCCACCTCCATGTGGCGCAAGCTGCTGCTCGGCGTGTAGCGAGTGGTAGCGGCTTGTGTCCAGAGGCGCACACCGTGTAGCGGGGTGAACCATTTACCCAAACCTAAATAGAGTTGCGGACGCAAACTGTGTTTGGGGTGACGAATGTTGCTGCTCGTAACGTTAAGGTTCAAGCCAGCTGCCGTTTCAATGAAGGAGTGGCTATGCCAGGCCAGGCTTTCGAAAGGCTCGTCGGTTTGTCGGGCATGCATTTCGGTGGCGTTGTAGGTGTAGGTAAATCCGGCCAAGAGCGAAGGCACGAAGTCGTAACCGCTCACGGTGGAGTGATGCATGGCGTAGTCTTTTTGATAAAAGTCGATGCGAGGCTCGAGGTTGAAGGTGAGGCCTTGGGCCAAACGAACATTTCCTTGCAGTCCGCCGCCAATGCCCAACACGGCTTTGCGACCATTGCCCGAACTAGCGCCGTTGATGCTCAATCCGGCTAGCCCGTTCACCCACCAGTGGCGATTAACGTTGACTCCGCCAAACACGTTGTGCAGGTTGGTCATGTATTCCAATTGTCCGCCAATAGATTTCACCTTCGAGGCTCCGCTTTGCTTCATGCCCGAAATGTTGGCCGAGAGGCGCAAGGCATGATAAGGGGTGAACCATTTGCCCACACTCACTGCGGCGCGTGCGCCAGCGTTGTCCTTCCAAGTAGAGGGGTGAGCGTTGAGCAAGAACGAGCCGCCGCCCATCACGCTCACAAAGAAGCCGTTGAGGTTATGACCGAAGTCGTTGAAACCGCCCTCGCCGTAATTATGGGCGCGGCGGCCGTTAGCTAGCAATTGATAGCCAAGACCGAGGGTCACACTTCCCACCGGGCGAGCGCCACGACTGGTGTGGGCGAAGGTCACATCGTCTTGAAGCAGTCCGGCTTTGGGCTCTACATAAATATAGGTGTAGGGCGAGAAGTTATACTTTCCGCGCAACCCCACGTGAAAGCCCAATCCTTTTTCGTTTTCGCCGTTTTTACGGCTGTAGATGGCGTCGATGCCTGCCACACCCCACACCTCAAACGGCTTTTGTTCGGGATAGAAGCGGTTGGCCACGGCCGTAATGTTCATGAGGTAATCGAGCGAGAGGTCGAGTGTTTTCGTTTTTCCATCGCCTTGGCGGTAGATGTTTCCACCTAAGCCAATGCGCACGCCGTGTTCGGGCGTAATCCAGTCGCCAATGCTGGCTTCGGCCGTGATGCCGGGTTTAAAGTTGCGTTGTCCTATCACATTCAGGCCACCCCCCATGTCCACGAAGAGGTGGTCGCCAAATTTCTTATTCTCATAATGCTTCGTCACCGAGGGGCGCTGCAGCATGTAGTCGAGCGCGCTGCCCTGTAGTTTGGGCACACTGTCGGTGGGTTGTTGCGCCAAGGCTGCCACGGGGGCAGAGAGGGCAAGGAGGCAGCAGAGTTTGGCCGCTTTAAGACGGGAATGCGAAGGCGTCAGTTGTCGGCTTTTCGATGCGGATAAAATGCTAAATTTTCTCATTGTTCTGTTTCCTCCTGTTTATTTAATGATGCCTTTTCTGATGTTTTCAACTTGAGCCTTGCTCACGTTGTCGCTAATGAGTTCGTTCACGTCGCCGTCGCCTTCAGCAATGTCGATGAGCGATTTGTCCATTTTAAATGCCGTGAAGAGTTCTTCCTTAGCTGTGCTGCTATATTCGGCAGCGTTCACACGATAAAGGCAGATGGCCTTCAAGTAGTGCGACACCGCCTCATCGTTATTGAGTTCGCGGCTCTTGGCAAGCGCTTCTTTGTTTTTCTTCATGGTGAGCAACATCACCACTTCGTTGCGCACGCCGGTTTTTGCAATGGTTTCGTAGTTTTCTTGCATGTTTTTGCCGTTGAGGGCTTCGCACACAGAGAGCAAAAGGCTATTTTCTTCGGTGTTGGGAACGAACTCGGCCAGCGAGTCGGCCTCGCTATAGCAATTGTTGGCCAGCAGCGCCACCATTTGGTTTTGGTTTACCACAGCGGGGGCTTTCTTGCCGGCAAAGCGGCGCAAAATGCTAGCATCGGCTTCGCCCTTCTTAATTTGCATGGCGGCCAAGTCGTTGGCGGCTACCATAAACGAGGGCGACACCTCAAGGGCCTGGCGCAAAATTTTCTCTTGTTCGTCGGGGTTCGACTCGTTTTTGTAGAGTTGGAAAAATTCGTAGCGCGAAAGCTGCTTATAGTCCTTTTTATAGAGTTCGCGTATTTCGTCGAGCGTGAGTTGGCGATAGATGGAGTAGGTCATGTCGTAGCCCACGGTGCGGAGTTGGGGCAGATATTTGCCTTGCAGCAAGGTGCTGTAGAAGGGCAAACGCTTGGCGGCAGCGCTTTGGGCGTCGCCCTTATAGCGCTTGGCAATGTAGTCCACCTGTTCGGCTTGTTGATCGAGGCTATCTTTGCGAAGAAGTTTGGCCACCTCGCTCCAAGGGGCCACGGCTGCGCTCGAACTGAATTTCATGCCCTTGGTCACGCCGCTAGGCAACTGGTTCTTCAAGTAGTTAACAGCGTAAAGCATACGTTGCTGAGCCAGCGTGAGGTTTCGGCTATACTTGCCATCGGGCGATGAGGTGCCGTGAATGGAGAGGGCTTGCAACGTGGCGTCGCGTGTGGCGGCAATGCTATCGACCTGAGCGCGGAGTTTTTGCAATTCCACCACGTTGTGCTCATCGGCGGGGTCGAACTCGGCCTTACCGATGGGGAAACGAAGGTCGATGCTACCGCTGCAATCGTGCAGTTTGGGCTCATCGGGTTTGGGATAGAGGGCGGGGTCGGTAATTTCTGATCCCGTGAAAGAGTAGTCGAGCCAGCGAATGGGACGCACGGTGCCCCTCGAGGTCATGATGGTGTCGCAGTAAATAATGTGGTTATAGTCCTCAATGGCCAAATAGGTAATGGCTTTATACGAGTCGTTGGGGTTGGCCACCCAAATGGAGTCTTTATAAAGAATAACGTCTTTGTTGGTTTTGTCGTTGTGCAAGGAGTCTTGCTTCACTAGCACATAGCGTGCCAAGGGGTCGCCTTGTGCGCCATCCATGTCGTAGGCGTAGAGGCGGTCTTGCGTTTGGTGATATTCCACATTGTCATACACCAAGGGGGTCATGTAGGTATCGGTTTTCTTCGTGTAGTTTTTCAGCACGCGCTGAAGCACCATGCGGCGGTTGTCTTTAAAAATGCGGTCGGGCACCGACACGGGGTTGGTCACGGTGAGCCAGTTGCCGTGGGTTTCGAAAGCGGCCTCAATAATTTCGGGCTTCTTCTTGTTGCGCTTCACCACCACGCCGGCTTCACCAAGTTCGGTGCCGGTTTGCTCTAGTTGCACGTTAATTTCGGTGCGGCCGTTCACCTTCACCACTACGGGGTTGGCGCCCACCACTGAGAAACGGAGTTGGGCGTTATCGCGCACGTTGGCCACATAGCGGCCGTCTTCATCGGTGCGGGCCACGAGGCGCTTTTCTTTTATGTCATACACGTTCACCATATACTGCGGAACGAGCATCGTGTCGAGTTTGGCGGTTACCTTACCAGTCACACGAATCACCTCTTGGGCCGAAGCCGAGAGGGTGCACAGCAAGAGCGCCACCAAAAGGAATAGCGTATAGCGTTTTTTCATATCTGTTTTCTACTTAAAGATGTAAACGAATGACACGCCAAGTTTGGTTGGCGCCAAGATGCACTTATTATTGTCGGTGGTGGGCCCTTCGCCATGACTTTTGCGCTCTTTAATAGAGAGCAAGCCGAGGCCGGCCGTGGTTTCAAGGCTCCAATGCTTGCTCAACACAAATGAGTAGCCATAGGTTAAACCTGCTCCCAAGGCGGTTCCGCCATGATAGTTTTTGGGCTCCGAACTTTTTAGTTGTGCGTTCACGCTATAGCCAGCCACCAAGCCCATCAAACCCACGAAATGGCGAGCTTGCGGACGGCCACTAAACCAATAGCGCACCTCGGGCATTGCACCAATGCCCTTTGTGTTGAGTTTGTCGCCCACCTTGAGGCGATTTACCGCACCTTCCACATTGAGAGTGAAATGTCTGTTAAGTCTAAATTCGGCTCCGAGGTTGGGGGTGGCTGTTGCCCAATAAAGAGCGTTTGTTTTCACAGCCACGCGTTGCGCCGAAAGGGGGTGAATTAAAAGCGAGAGCAACACGAAGCACCCCAAAC
>CAVKKI010000168.1:0-5754 GCA_963656725.1 Oribacterium sp.
ATTCGAGATGAGGAATAGTCCGTAAAACTAATCTAAATCGGCGTAACATCAGAAAGATTTATACAACCGTATACGATAAAGAATGCTTTTTGTTGAAACAAAAGGCGTTCTTTCTTTGTGTTCTTAACAACATCTTAACAAGATGGTCGTAAAAAGTTAGATTCGGTTGGGATGAATGCGTTAAAAATTGTACCTTTGCACCAAAATTAGGATATCCGTTATGAAATTGATTCTAATGACCACACCGTATTTCTTTGTGGAGGAACACCAAATATTAAACGCCTTGTTTGAGGAAGGTCTTGAGGTGCTTCATCTTCGAAAGCCTAATACGGAACCTGTTTATTCAGAAAGATTGCTAACACTTATATCAGAAGGCTTTCGTAAGCGCATCGTGGTTCATGATCATTTCTACCTAAAAAATGAATATGGTTTGAAGGGTATCCATCTAAATCATCGTAACCCCGAATTTCCCCCTAAATACAAAGGACAACTTTCTTGCACGTGTCATTCTGCTGATGAAGTAAAAACGCATAAGAAAATATGCGATTACGTTTTTCTTTCTCCCATTTATAACACGTCGCTCGCAGATAATATGTCGCTTTATTCTCTCAACCAACTGAAGGCTTTAGCAGAGCAAAAAGTTATAGACCGCAAAGTTATGGCTATGGGTGATGTAGGAATAAACAATTTATCGCAAGTGAAAGATCTTGGTTTTGGTGGAGCTGTGGTGTTGGGGGATATTTGGAACAAATTTAGCATACATTCCACTCAAGATTTCAAAGAACTCATACAACATTATCGCAAATTGCGACGGTTGGCTGAATAAACCTATTCTTCCATTTTATTTTCCATTATGTTGTTTGATTGTGAAAAGAATGACTGATGGCAGATAATGGGGAACTTTGATATCAAGACACACCTTTAATAACTATTCATACACAAAACAACAATGAACAACAACTCTTTTATGGTCTTCTCGGGAACGGCTTCCCGCTACTTGGCTGAAAAGATTTGTGAGGAACTTGGCTGTCCGCTAGGCGACCTCACTGTTACTAAATTCGCTGATGGCGAGTTTGAAGTTTGTTATGAAGAGAGCATCCGCGGACGTGATGTCTTTCTCGTTCAAAGCACATTCCCTAATTCAGACAATCTGATGGAGCTTTTGCTTATGATTGACGCAGCCAAGCGTGCTTCTGCACGTAGCATTTGCGCCGTTGTTCCTTACTTTGGTTGGGCGCGTCAAGACCGAAAAAGCAAGCCCCGTGTAAGCATTGGCGCTAAGTTATGTGCTGACCTTCTGAGCGTAGCAGGCATCGACCGTTTGATGACGATGGATCTCCATGCTGATCAAGAACAAGGATTTTTTGATGTTCCTGTTGATCATCTCTATGCTTCTACAGTGATGTTGCCCTACATCAAAAGTCTTAACCTGAAGAACTTATGCATCGCTTCCCCCGATGTGGGTGGTTCAAAACGTGCTGCTTCCTATGCTAAGTACTTAGATTGCCCGATGGTGCTTTGCAACAAGAGTCGTAAGAAAGCTAATGAAGTGGCTGATATGCAAATCATTGGTGACGTACAAGGTATGGACGTAATTTTGGTGGACGACATTGTAGATACTGCAGGAACAATTACAAAAGCTGCCGATTTGATTATGTCGCATGGAGCTAATAGCGTGCGTGCCATCGCAAGTCATTGCATCATGTCTGGCCCCGCAGATGAGCGTGTGGAAGCTTCCGCTTTGAAGGAAATGGTGTTCACCGACAGTATTCCTTATCGTGGAGTTTGCTCAAAGGTTAAAGAATTAACCGTAAGTGGAATGCTAGCCGAAACAATCCGTCGTGTAATGGAGAATGAGAGCATTTCATCTCAATATCTCATCTAGTTTGAGAAAAACTCTAGCGCATAATATAAATTAAATAACTAAAGGGTTGCATCAAATTATTCTTAGTAGAAATTGATGCAACCCTTATTGTTTATCAAATTGTAATCAATCAGTTTCTCCTTTCTTGCAATATCGTCGTTAAGTTATTGTTCTTTGGTTCGTCCCTCTCCACTGAACATGTCTATCTGACCGCCAGCCTGTGGCAATATATGACTATGGATTATGGTTGCTACAAGAAGAACTCTTGGACATTGAATGAAGTAGCCGGATGTAAGGTTAACTTGACGTTGAATTTAGCTTTAGCTATGGCAAGAAATATGATCGTGGAGAAATCATTGGTTTTTATAAAAACCTTTTTGTATACAGCAAAGTTCTTGCTCTTGCAGATTCAATATAACTTATCAAACAAATGCATACCATCGGATGAAGTGGGGGTGCATCAATTGGTGCTCGCATGAACACCAATTGATAGTAATGCGAGCACCAACTGCTATTCGCACGGATAGCAGTTGGTGCTCGATGATTAAAACTATGAATGTAATAGATCTAGCAACTTTAAGATAAAGACTTTACTTCGGCATCTTTATAGTAATGCTTTAAGATGTCGATGTAGTCGTATCCCTCATTTGCCATAACTGCCGCACCTATTTGGCAAAGACCGACTCCGTGTCCCCATCCAGCTCCTATGAGTACGAATTTACCAGGAATGTTTGTTTCTTTGTTCACATCGTGACGTTCCACTACAAAGGCAGAACTGTAAAGATGAGTTTTCGACAGTAAACGACGTATCTCTAACTCTTTTCCAATAATCAACTCTTTAGTTGTTCCCACGATGCGCATTCGGATAAGGCGTCCGCTTACGCCACGTTGAACTGGTTGTAAGTCGATAATATCTCCATAGGACATTCCACCTTTCTCTTCAATCAATTTCTTAATTTCTTCTTGGGTCAGTTCTACTCTCCACCGAAAGAAATCGGGGGTTTCAAGATCGTAGGAGTTGAGAACTTGAGAGAGCAAGGCACGATTGGTTGTATTACAGAATGCTGGTGGGGAGGTGCGAATCCATTTTTCGGCTTCCTCTTCAATTGTTAAGTTGGCTAGAGTTGGGTTGCCAGAATTATCAATTACAGGCTGTAGATAGGGGAGGTCTTTATCTTCCCAGCATGAACTATATAATTCGCTTACACCTCCGCAACATTTTGAAAATCGAGCATCGCATAGATGACCTTCGTACATAAGTACTTGGCCTGTCGTTTCTGAAACGGCTTGGCGTACTTGCGGTAATGTTGCACGTGTAATGCCTTGGTATCGTTGACAGTGGTCGTCAGCGCACACATCGAAGAGTGTGTGGTCTGCTCGATCGTGCCATTTGATTTGTTCATTCGGACGATGGATGAAGTTAAAACTATCGGTGGGCTGATTTTCATTCATTAGTCGATGTAGCATTTGACTATAAACCCAACTTCTTGAAATGACGGCGTGCGTCTTTAGTAGTGACAAAGAGGAACCGGCATTCATTTCTGATGAAATGACACTTTCAAGGTATTTCTCTACGGGTAATTCGTTTATTACGACGAGTTTTTCTTCGTCAACAATCAAGCGAAGTTTTCCCATGAAGGTTTGTCTTTCGTTTCGTTCCCAATGAAATCCAATGCCGATAGTAACATTCTCTAACGTAAAGGAACATTCTTCTTCTGTTGGAGAAAATGTTAGTTCGCTATAGATATTGCCTAGCCATAGGATTCCTCCGTCAACGCATTCTGCTTCTTGCTCGTTGCGGACTACTTCGCCTTTAGCCGTATATTCTCCGTTAAGCGAAAATTGGATTTTTTTTGCTTGTAGGATACCTACGCTAATATCTTTCTGTGCAAGTTCTTTTAGTATGACAGACTCGTGTTTGTGAACGTTTACTTGGTTTGTTGAATTGCTTTTACGGCCATGAAGTTTACGTGCTATAGCGTTTATTTCGTTCTCTGAAAGCGTTACTTCTTTTAATATGTGCAATGCAATATTGGGAGTTATCTTATCGAAATCTTCTTTTTGAGGGGTGATAATCAATCCGCCCATATCAATAGCGCCTGGACTAACGAGTAGTTTGCGCTCGCCTTTGTCGTAATAACAGTCTGGGCGATGCTTCTTACGTGGGAATACAATTGTTACGAGGTGGTCGGTTGATGATAATCCTCCTTTCTGACGCCAGCTAAGGATGTTAACATCGGGCTCAGTGGCTTTGTCAGTTAAAGGAAGCGCATTTATCACTTTTTCAAGAAGTAATGGTGAGTTACTGTTGTTAGAATCTAGAATGACAAAGGCAGGGCAGGCATAGCCTTTGAGCAAGAATACTCCTTCTAATTGAGTGTTGTAGCCTAGTTCCTCAAGCTCGGCTTCCTCCGCTTTGCTCAATGGGTAAATGCGTTCAAGTTTCGTTTCAAACAAATTCCAATCTTTCTCAATGGGCACGTAGCCTCGAACGCCTGCTTGCAAGTGTGCGTGGTCGGGGGCAGAAGCTCCGCATCGTGCTCCATTATAAAAGACGAACATACTTGGTAAATTCCACACTAGTTGTTTGAAAATTTTAGAAAAATGATTAAATGATTGTGGGGTGTGACGTCGTGCGGGAATTGTGTAATGCTCAGGTAGGATAGGGAAGGGGTTGATTAAAAATTGTAATGTGCCAGCTACGGGAAGTACTCCTTGCTGTTTGGGGCGATTATGGTTGCAGAGAAAACAAGGGCGTTGTTTTAGATGTGTTTTGTCTATATTTGCTCCTGTGCTTACGATGCGTGAGGGGTTGAATTGTGCTCGGAGTGTGAAATTCTCTAGAGGGAGTTCTTTGGTTTGCACTTGTGAGCGTAAATCTTCATATCTTTTTTTGGCTTCCTCCCATTGAGCTAACTGTTGTTCGAAAAACTGATGAAGTTCTTCTTTGTTGACGTCTTTATTCCATAGTTGCACCAATTGTTTGCGAGCTTGTAGTTCGCAGGTGCGGATAAAGTCCTTGTAGTTGTTGTTTTTGTTTTGTTTATCGATGCTAAGCACGGCATCCGAATTTCCATCCCATCTGCGACACAAATAAACTTCTGTAAAAATGCGTCCTATGCGATAACGGCGTGAAATGGTTAGTCCTAATGCATAATCTTCTCCGTAGCTGGTGTTGGGAAAGCCTATTTCACGTAACACGTCTGTTCGGAAAGCGCGTGGCGCTCCTAATCCGTTGATACGTAGGGCGTTGTTGCGCCCATTCGCAAGTGTCCATTCGCTGTGTGAGATAAGTCCAGGCGGAAGGGTTTGAAGGTCGAAATTCACCATACGGTAACTGCCTATTACCATAGCAGCTCGTTGTTGCGTAAAAGCATCAACAATTTGTTGTAATGTTTGAGGAGAGGAATAGAGGTCGTCTGAGTCAAGTTGCACGGCATAACGACCGCAGTGGGCCGATCGAATGGCATAATCCCAACATCCGCCAATGCCCAAATCGTTTCTTTGAGGTGTAAGTACTATAACCTTTGAATTGTTTGAGGCTAGTTTATTTAAAACTTCTGTTGTGCCGTCATTTGAGTGGTTATCTACCACAATTACGTTATAGTTGAAATTGGCTTGCTGTTTTAATACGCTTTTTACGGCTTCTTCGATGGTGCGTACTCGGTTGCGAACGGGAATAATAACGCTGGCCTCCACGGGGTATTCGTTGGTGTCTTCAAGCAGCTCGTCGTATTCTTCAGGAGCAAGCCAAGCCCCTATGCTCTTTAGATGCTCGGTGCAAGCACGTTCCATTTCAATTTGCACCTCATGGTTGGCGGGGTTTACATAGTCGAATTGTTTTACTCCTGAAACACGATGGTCTATTTCAACTTCCGTATATAGTGGCT
>CAVKKI010000169.1:0-5752 GCA_963656725.1 Oribacterium sp.
GCAAACCAGCAGCGGCAGCAGCACCTATCACATTGTGAGCTACGACGGACTTTACATCAGTCCCACGGGCACAAGCAACAACACGGGCTTCACCCCCGTGAGCGAGAAGCCCAGCACGGGGTGGAACATCACGGCCATCGCCGACTCCACCAACCTCTACACCATTGCACAAGGCTCCACGCAGTTTAATCAAACAGAGAGTGCCCACAGCTATCAAGTGTTTAACTGGGGCAGCGGTTCCAACACCACCGACAAGGGTTGCCAATATCGTTTTGAAGAGGTTGACGTCAGCACACTTTCGGCTCTTAGCCTTACAGGGGTGAGCGTGAGCTGCGGTCAGCAAACGTTTGCTCCTGCGCAAACCAACGCTGCCTTGCTTTGCTTCACGCCTACTTTGACGGGTGTGACGGGAAGCTATCCCGCCCTGAAGTCGGTGCAAGTGAGCTTCACGGGCGATGGCACCGACATGACCGTGTTCGACACCCTCAAGGTGTGGCGCAGCGCCGACAAAAACTTTGCCACGGCCAAGACCTCGGCCACGTGTGTGGGCAAGGTGGTCAACCCCACCACCTCGCCCGTAACCATTACGTTCGACACAAGCGAGCAGATGGGCCTGACCTCCTATAACTATTACGTCACGGCCAGCCTAAGCAAGAGCGCGAAGATTGGTGCCACCATCGACGCCGTGCTCGACAACCTAGTCTACACGCTCGACAACACCGACCAAACGCTCACCTCGGGCACCAACCCCGAAGGCGTGGGCTACGTTTACACGCAAACCTCCACCCCCTTCCGTTGCTACGAAAAGTCGTCGCACTATTGGCGCATTCCCGCCATGATCACGCTGAAGCACCAAAGCAACACGGCGAAAAACGGCCGCGTGGTGGTGATGGCCGACATGCGTTTCAATCACAACAGCGACCTCAACTCTCACATCGACGTCTACAGCCGCTACTCCGACGACCAAGGAAAAACCTGGAGCACGCCCGAACTGGCTGCCGGCTCTGACGACGACCACAAACTGCCTAAATACACCAGTTCGACCCCCGGCTTTGGCGATGCTGCTTTGGTGGAAACGAAGAGCGGAAAGATTGTGGCCATTATGGCCTCTGGCAACGCCTACTTCTCGTCCACGGCCAGTTCGCCCACCGAGCCTTTCATTGTGACCTCTACCGACGGCGGTGAAACCTGGACCGACCCCGTGTCGCTCTACGAAGCCGTCTACACCAACGCCACCTACGCCGAAGGCACGCTTAACGGCACCTTCGCTGGTTCGGGCCGCGGCTTGATGTTGGAGCGTCAGAAAGACGCTTCGCGCAACGGCCGCATTCTATTCGCCATGAGCCACCGCTTGAGCGGCACTAGCGCCATTCAAGAATACATTGTCTACTCCGACGACGAAGGCGCTACTTGGAAGATGTCAACCCAATCGGCCTACAGCGGCGGCGACGAGTCGAAACTTGTAGAGTTGGCCGACGGCACGGTGATGATTTCCGTGCGCCAAAGCGGCAACCGCGGTTTCAACAAGTCGACCGACGGCGGCATCACTTGGGGAGCGCAAAACACCAACTCCACCCTCTCGGGCAACGCTTGCAACGGCGACATTCTCTACTACAACAAGCACCTGCTGCTCCACTCCTACGTGCACAACAACTCGCGTAAGAACGTGAGCGTAGCCGCCTCTTACGACAACGGCGAAACTTGGACCAACCAGCGCGCCATCTGCGTGCCCTCTTCGGCCTACTCCACTCTCGAGCTAACCTCCGACAACGAAGTGGCCATTTTCTACGAAGACGCTTCATGCACCGACGGCTACAACCTAGTGTATGCCAAATTCCCCGTCACATGGATTGCCCCCGACGTCAACTCGCTTTGCCAAACGGCTCTCAACACGGCCGTAACGAAGGCTAAGGCCGTAGTGGCTTTGGGCAGCTACACCGATGTGAGCAGCAGCACTTCCGGACAAGTGGACAGCAAATACGTCACGCAGCTCAACACCTTGCTTACGCAAGCCAGCTCCACTACGCTCACCGATGACGAGAAAGACAACCTGACCGATAGCTTGACGAAGTATATAACCCTTGCCTACACCTCGCAATGCGCTGTAGATGGTTACGACTCGAGCACGGCCTTCAACATCAAGTCGTTGCAGCAAGTAAACGGCGTCGACGCCTACCTCAGCACGAGCTGCACACCCACTCACTTCGTCACCTCGGCTCAGTGGTATGTCATTCCCACAGGCACCTCCTACCAAGTATATATTAAGGATGCCACCACGGGCAACTACCTCTATCGCAACGGCAGCCAGCTCGGCACACAAACCGCAGCCTACGCCTGGAACCTGAGCAAGAGCAGCGACGGGAGCTACTACAACATTCAGTCCACCACGAGCACCAAGTCGTACATCTGCATCGACGTAACGGGTGCTAACACGGGCCTTAAGGCATACAACTTCTATAGCCAAGCTGGCAGCTCGCAGTGGTCCACCAAGTTTGTCATCACCCCCGAAAGTTCGAAACTCAACATTAGCTCCACCACCACTGCGCCCACCGACCTCACCGCTGGTTACTACGTGATCGACACGAAGGTGAAGGGCAGCACCGGCCCGCTGAAGCACACCCCTGAGGGCAGCTTCAAGTTTCCGCAAGACGCTAGCGTTAGCTACGACAAGGTGAACAGCGAAGAGTATGTGTGGTATGTGAGCAAAACCGACAACGGCCTCGTCATTCAAAACGCCAGCACCGGCGCATTCATTCCCGCCGATGCCACTCAAGGCCAAAACATGACCACCGCCACCACTCAAGACAAGGCCGCCGTGTTGGGCTACACCACCGAGGGCATTGCCACAAGCTATAAGCTCGACGACAACGCTTGCGTGCTCTATCAGCTACAATATAAGCAAAACAACAACGCGCTCTACGTCAACGCCAACGGCTCGAAGGGCAACGCTCACCTTTCTTATTGGAACGCCACGGGCGGCAACGTCACCGACGACAACAGCATTCAAGTGCAGTTTGCCTTCCACCCCGTAACGGGCTATGCCACCAACGCCATCACCAAAGCCTTGGCCGTGAAGGTGACCGACACCGACCAGAGCGTAAGCTACTCGGCCGTGACCGAAGGCACAAAAATTAGCAACACGGCCGACGTTGACATCTCTTATTGGTATGACGGCACGTTGGGCGCCACCTACGAGCAGAGCAACCTCACCGTGAGTGCCACCAACGCCACGTTCACCATCACGGGCTATTCTGAACCGAAAATCAACTCCTCTACCCTGCCCTTCGAACTGAGCACAGAAGAGAGCCCCGTGTGGTACACCATCAACTTCCGCAACAGCACTTCAAACTACTTGGTGCACCAGGCCGTTACGGACAACAACATGAGTTCGAAATACACCCTGACCAACGCAGGCTCGACTAGCTACACTCGCTTCCTCGGTGCCTTGTGGGCCTTTGTAGAAGACGGCTACGGCGTGAAACTGCTCAACAAGCAAACGAGCAAATACGTAAAAGCCACCAACAGCAACGGCGCTAAAGCCACCCTCACCACAGCCAGCGACGCCACCACCTTCATTGGCATTGCCAACACCGGCACAGGCTTCGCCTTGAAGATTAAAGACTCTGAGAAAGGCTTTATGGGCGACCACGCCAGCAGCTGCTTCGGCACGTGGACCAGTTCCACCTACGACGGCATGAAAAACGATGGCGGCTCTAACTTCACCGTGACGAAGGTGGATGCCAACTCCGACATTTTGAGCGTGGGCAAAACGGCCATCACCACCGACCTCACGGCCAAGAAGGCGGCTCAAACCACCGACAACTTCTTGCGCGTTGACTACGACCAAGCTCTAACAAACGTGAGCAGCGCCACCATCAGCAGCTTGGCCGAACTCGAAGCTTTGCGCGACCTTCAGCCCGCCGCTCCCGAAACCGGCGCCTACTATCGCTTGGTAAGCGCCTCAGGGTTGACGAAAAAATACCTTTCGTCGGCCAACGTGAGCGTAGGCACCGACGGCAAGTTGCTCACTGCCTACACGGCCAACAACAGCATCGACCGCACCGTGAGCCGCGTGGATGCCGACGGCGCACTAGCTCCGCAGCTCTTCACGATTGAAGGCTCTAACGGCGCGTTTAAAATTCGCAACGCCAACAACGCCAGCCTTTTAGGCAACACGGGCGGTAGCCAAATTGACTACCCCACGCTCGACACCTGGGCCGGCACCTACACCCTCACCGCCAAGTCGGGACTCAGCTTTAGCGACACTAGCCTCAGCAACGACGGCGAGAGCATGTTCTTGCTCAGCGTGGGCGGAAAATATGCCAACGCCACGAGCGACAACACCTCCACGCTCACCTTCTCGACCGATGCCACCGATGCCAAAAACTATTGGCGCGTGGAGCGCATCACCGAAGTGCCCGTCACCATCAGTTCGGCTCTCTTCGCCACCGTGGCCTACCCCTTCGCTGTAAAAGTTCCCGAAGACAGCAACGTGAAGGCTTACTACGGCACAACCGCTAGCAACGGCCAGCTCACGCTGAAGGAATTTGCCGACGGCATCATCCCCGCCAACACGGGTGCCGTGCTGCAAGCCGATGAGGCCACCACAGTGAATTTGCAAATCACCACCACCGAGGCCACCGTCGATAATAAACTCACCGCCGCCACCGCTGAGCGCACGGGTTTCACCACGAAAACAACCTACGTGCTAGCCCTTGACGACGACAACACAGCTTGTTTCCTTCTGAGCGAGCTCACCCTTGTGCCGGCCAACAAAGCCTACCTCGCCCTCGACAACTACGACGCGCAGAGCGGACAGGCTTCGGCCCTCGCCTTCCAGTTTGGCGGGCAAGGCGACATCACCGGCGTGAACTCTGCCACCACCGACGGCACACCGCAACGCTACTACGATTTGCAAGGCCACCCCGTGCTCTATCCCGCCCACGGCATTTTCATCAATTCGGCCGGTCAAAAAGTACTCATTCCCTAACCCTCTTTTTTGAACACACACGTATGAAGAAAAAAATAATCTATCAGCGCCCCGCCTTGCAAGTCATCACGCTCCACACCGAGAGCCCCCTGCTTGGCAACAGCGTGGTCGGTGTGAAAGACCACACCGACAGCGGCAAAACCGTGACGCAAAAAGGCCAAGTGCTCTCAAACGAAATGGAATGGGACGCACCCGCCTGGACCTGTGACGACGACCTAGAATAACCCCTGATTATAAACCTAAGAAAGGGCAGCGAACACACTCGCTGCCCTTTCTTTTTCAGTTTGCTTCTCAGCCATAAAGCCTTCGGCATAGCCTTTTTAGTTTCTCTTAAACCGTGAACTAGCTGGGCGTACACCGACCGATGTACGAGCGTGCACCAACTGAAAGTCGTGCTACCTTCAGCTGAAATTCGCACGGCCACCAACTGAAGGCCGCACGTACACCGACCGATGTACGCTCATCACAATCACGGTTTATAACCCATCATAAGACTATCTTAACGCTTTGATAACGAGGTTTTATCAACGGATAAGTAGGTAATCAAAATTATTTTGATAAGTAAGTGATCAAAAATATTTTGATATAAGTAGGTATTCAAAATTATTTTCAAGTAACGAATGGAACAATAACCAATGCGGGCTGAAAGCCCAATGTATGCACCTAGCCCAGGGCAAGCGAAGCGGCGCCCTGGGGTACAGTTGAGCAGAAAAGCACGCTCTGAAAGAGCAAAAGCATAACTACGCAAACACACGTGCTCCT
>CAVKKI010000170.1:0-1888 GCA_963656725.1 Oribacterium sp.
ATAAATGTATTCGACAAAGAGATGAATATCATCAACATCCCTATGCAACCGAAATCACTAGGAGTGAGAAGCCTTGCTAAAACGATGTTTGATATAAACGTTATGGAAACAGAACCTATACGCTGTATGGCACTCCATGCCACCCCGTTCAATACTTTTGATTTTAGATTTCTTTCTGAATGCATCCTCTAATAACTTGACTCTATGTTGGAGAGTATAAGTTCAAACTTTGTCCTTGTCAGACACCGATACTCTTTGCGCTCAAATATTCTTTTAAGTCGCTGATATTGCACATAAGTCTCCAATTCTTTCTAAACCAATCAATATTGTTGTTCCACCATTTTGTTTCTTGTAGGAACTTTATTGTTTCCTCATCGAATCTATACCTTACAATTCTTGCAGGTACACCTCCTACTATGGCATATGGTGGTACACTCTTGGTTACAACAGCACCAGCCAAAATAACAGCACCATCACCAATCTCAATACCACCGCATAAAAATACGCCTTGCTGTATCCAAACATCGTTCCCGATTTTTAACGGCAATCTATATTCAGTAAAACAATTTTCTGTTGCAAAAGTTTGTCCGCACTGTTTGGAAGTACTATAGAACATGGGAGAAAATGATACATAGGGGGGGGTAAAAAGGATGAGTTCCAGGATTGTATTGTACATATGGAGAAAAAAAAAAAAAACGTCCAATTGTTCCACCGATGTTTGAATCGTGTCCGATGTATGTACCATAACCCATAAACGTTCCACTGAACGTCGCATTGCTTCCAATTTTATTGGCTCCTTCGAAAACAGCCTTAGCGTTTACATGACACGAAGTGTCTTGTATGATAATCTTATTGCCGAATTTTATTTTTATACGCAGTAGTGTGAAAAGATTACGTACAAAATAGGATATTCTGTTTTTGATAAGCTTCATCTTAATCTTTGAACCTACTATTTATTTGAAGAAATGCTGCATCAACGAAACATTCAGAATTACACATGGGATATGTAGAGTTTGTCGAATAATCAGGAATGTTTCCTTCGTATATTTTTAGTGGCTATATTGAGAAAGTTTACCAACTTACCCCAATAGTAATTGCGATTCAAGGATAAGCGGTCGCATATGTATATGCAAGAAACTAAAGCAGAAAATAGCAATAACAAAAAGTCCAATGTTTCCATTGACACGAAAGCCTTAGGCCATTCGGTATATGCTTTGAAAGCACATACAAAAATAACCACAGCGGGGAGTACGTAGGTGTAAAACCATGAAGCTATGTTAGACACAAGTGGATATTTATCCAAATAGCTTTTGCTTTCTCTGTCAATATTGCACAGTGTCATTTGACTGAGGATATTTTCTACATTATGCAAATAGATGTATGACCTCTCAATTAGTAAACATACTTGATAGTATCCAAACAAGACATACAGCAATACAAAAAGCGATAGCGCATTGAGTACACTAAAACTTATACCTATAACGCCTAAATGAGCTTTAAGCAATGACGTTGCAATATCCGCACATCGGTTAGCGTCTAAAATGACCAAGGAAATTACAGCAAGCAGTAATATAAGGTATGCCGTATATCGATTCCTTTTATCAATATAACGCCTTATTTGTTCGAACGTGTCTTTGTAATGATCGTAATAAAGCTGCGCAGTTGTACAATCATCAAGCATTTTCGATTGCTCTTTTTATAGCTTCAAAAGTAAAAGACATCGCCCATGAAACTCTACAGTTCAAGAGTTCATCAGGTGAAGTGTTGTACATATTCAATTTTACAGCTACAATTTTATTACCAGCTTGTTTGGATTTTTCAATCTCATAAATCTGCCAATTTTTATAGCCTATACTTCTCCAATCTTTGTGACGTTTGTCGCATTCAT
>CAVKKI010000170.1:1898-5751 GCA_963656725.1 Oribacterium sp.
GGTGTAATCTGCCTGATTAATCTTGGCAGTTAACGCTGCCTTGATTGTTGAAATGTGATCCGATTGTATCTCATTGGGGGTGTAATTTTTAAATGAAAATTCAAAATTGCTGTTGTTACTCCAAGCAACTAATAAATCCTTGTAATGATGATCGTTAGTATAATCGAAACTGATGAAAATCTTTTTCTTCATAAAAGTGTATCGTTAGGTTTTAAGCAAACAATTGTAAGCAATCAATTTAGGCCATACCCCAGAGTGTAGGCACTTTTCAGTGCCCACCTCCATTGACAAATTAAAATTTCGTTGATTTTTTTACCTTTCGAACTAATCAAGCCCGATAAGAGAAGGGGAAAGAAAAATAATCCCTGCGACCATTGAAAAAGCCTCTATTGCTGCCCAAGCATATCCCTCAAAGCCATCATAAGCCGGAGGTCTTTGGCTGTGGGGGCTTTCTTGCCTTGAATGGCTAGGTCGAGGAAGAATTTGTAGTTTGTTGAGAGCGACTGGCGGAGGGCGGATGGCATGAGCAAGTGCCAGGTTTGGTCGGCGGGGTCGCAGTAGGTTAGGACGAGATAGTATTTTTGTAGAATGTAGGGCGTTTTGCGCTGCTTGCGCACTACATAAGTGGTGTCGTCTCCCTGCATGATTTCGTCGAGCAGTTGCAATTCGGTTTTGCTTAGACGGGTGAGGATTTCTAAGGGGTTGTCGATAAGCTCCACAGCAAGGCGGCGGGCGGTTTCGTCTTTACGCAGGTTGGGACTGACGTAGAGGTCGAACTTCTTGCAGACTTTTAGCATGTTCTCCTTGGTGGTGGAGCAGAGAATCTGCTCAAGGGTGACGCTGGTGGCCGTGTAGGATTTATTGGGGAGGGTTATCATGGAGGGGGCGAGGAATAGGAGAACGCTAATCTTTTATGTAAATGAAATCGTTCTGTTTTTCGAACACTGATTACACTGATTAACGCGCTGGCGCGCTTTGGGATTGAACACGAATGATCATAAATTTCCCATTAATTTTTCATCAATGCTTTCGGGTTTGAACCACAAATGAAACTAATTGAACGAATTGTTTTTCGAACACAGATTTCACAGATTGAACAGATAGACTCGCTGGCGCGCTAGGGCTTAACATTAATCGTCGTTAATCTGACATTAATCTTTAGTTAATGCTTTTTGAATGAACCGCGAATTTTACGAATTGAACGAATTTCTGTTTTTCGAACACTGATTACACTGATTAAATAGATGAACGCGCTGGCGCGCTTTGGGAATGAACACGAATGTTCATAAATTTCCCATTAATTTTTCATCAATGCTTCCTTGGTTTGAACCACGAAACAACGTTCGGCGGCCGAAGGGAAAGCCAATAAAACTAATTGAACAAATCTTTTTTCCTTCAAACACTGATGGACGCGCAGACGCGCTTGGTTTTTCTTTTTAACATTAATGTTCACCAATGGTCATTAATTGATTCATTAATACTTTTGTAATAGGGCACTAATTCGAAGGTGATGCGCTAACACAAAAGGGGAATTAATGAAAAATTAATGGATAATTAATGGAGATTAATGTTGAAAATTCACCAAGAGTAGAGTATCATAGCGCAAGTGTTCCTCCTTTACGTTGACAATATGCGGCCATTCCTTCCACCATATCGGCGAAAGAGAGCGTATGAAGTATGTTGTAGTGTTGGAGAAACATTTCTATTCCTCCGTAACGCGATATATATTCGTAAGACTACTTATCGGTAATTCCGAAACGGCGACCAAACTCATTTATCAGGGCCACCAAAAAGCCAATCGCGTGTGTTTGTTGTTCACTCATTTTGTGTTGTTTTTACGTTCTGAGACTGAACATTGATACTCGTTGATCTTCCGCAATGCTTTTCGAACACAGAACTCATTGAATGCACTGAAGTCTGTTTCGAACACTGATTTCACAAATAACACTGATGGACGCGCTAACGCGCTTGGGCTTTAACATTAATCGTCGTAAATCTGACATTAATCTTTCGTTAATGCTTTTTGGGTTGAACCACAAATGAGGCTAATTGAACGAATCTTTTGGGAACCACTGCGCATTAGAAATTCTTCTTGTGCACGAAACCCTTAACGTGATTAAAGCAACTGGTTGATTTGTTCTAGCGTGAGGCCTGTGTATTGCGCTACTTTATCGGGAGAAAGACCATCGGAGAGCATGGCACGGGCGGCATTTAGCTGCCCTTCTGCTCTACCTTTTTCTATGCCTTCTGCCAAACCTTCGGCTTTGCCCTCGGCTATGCCTTCGGCTTTTCCTTGTTCATATTTCCCCTCTTGCAACGTTTTTTCTGTGCGAATGACATCCCAAATTTTGTCGTAGTAACGAAGTTCTTCTTCTGAGAAGGCAGAAATCATTACTTCTTCGAGTGCTTTATTTATTTTGGGGTCGTTGCGTAATGCCTCGGGAGCCTCAGGAGTTGTGCGGTCTATTTCGGTAAGGAAACGTAGCCACAACACGGCCATGCGCTTCTCGAGGGTGCTCTTGGGGGTGAATTTGGGGAGTTCGATAAAGGTGAAGTGTAGGCCTTTGATTACCTTGTCGCTATATTTGTCATGAACTATCTGGTAGTTGTGAATGAACTCGGGCACGCCTGGCTCAAAGATGTCGTTTACGAGGTTGAGCGAGTAGACGGGTTGCAGTTGTTCGTAGGTTTGGCTCTCCTTGGCCTGGGTGACATAGAGTTTGGAGGCGTTGAAGAGCACTCGCTGCTTAAACGCTGTGGTCCACTCCATTTGCATCTCTACACAAAATTTGCGGCCGCACACGTCTTGGCAAAGCACGTCGACAATAGAGTTTTTGTGCTTGTAGAGCTCGGGGGCGAGTTCGTTGGGCAGATACTCTATACTCTCAATTTGCTCGCTGTCGCTCAAAGGGAGCAGGGCGTTGAGCAGGCTGATGAGCAAGTCGGGGTGCTTACCGAAAACCTTTTTGAAGGTGAGGTCGTTTTTGGGGTCGAGATACTTCATGCTGTTAATGTGTGATTTGCTGCTACAAAAATACGATTTTTATTTTAGAAGCAATGATGTGGTTGGCATGAAATAGTTTTGACCTTGAAGTTGTTTTTTCTCGAACACAGAAAACACTGAATGCTCTGAAGTCTGTTTCGAACACTGATGGCACGGATAACACTGATGAACGCGCTAGCGCGCTAGAGGTTTAACATTAATCGTCGTTAATTAGACATTAATCTTTCGTTAATGCTTTTTGAATGAACCGCAAATTTTACGAATTGAACGAATTTCTGTTTTTCGAACACTGATTACACTGATTAAATAGATGAACGCGCTGGCGCGCTTTGGGAATAAACATGAATGTTCATAAATTTTCCATTAATTTTTCATCAATGCTTTCTTGGTTTGAACCACAAATGAGACTAATTGAACGAATCGTCTTTTCGAACACAGATTACACAAATAACACTGATGGACGCGCTACGCGCTGGGATGTTTTTTACATTAATGTTCATCAATGGTCATTAATTGATTCATTAATGCTTTTCTTCTTTTATTTTAGAAGGAGAAAATTTATGAAATAATTAATGGGAAATTGATGGAAATTTATGTTTAAAATAAAATTCTCCGTTTGCTTAGTTTCTTTTAGTATTGCTACTTGCGCCTGTGCTTGCGTCGACGCGGGACGCGTCACCCCCGGAAGAAGGTAGAAAACTTAGAATTTGCGCCACACCATTTTGTTGACGATGCCTACGTAGCTTTGGATGATTTTGACTACTTTGGTCGAGACATTTTCGTCGACATAGTCGGGCACGGGGATGCCGTGTTGACCATCGCGGCAGAGCTCAACGGCGGTGTCGACGG
>CAVKKI010000171.1:0-5718 GCA_963656725.1 Oribacterium sp.
GTAAGCCCCATTGCAGAGAATCTAATTGATGCATCGCATCACTCACAATGTTATTTACCTTTATATTGTCAGCACTCAATGAATTTGTCGTTTTCTTTTTGAAATGCCTCAACGGTTGTGCTTCAACCGAGAGAGAGAACAGCGTAAGAAAAACGCTTGTTAGGAGAAGCATAACCCTTCTATATCTAAGAAATGAATTAACGTGCATCGTTTATTATACCTAAATTCAATGCGAAGATAGGTATTTATTTGCAAAAAATCTTGTTCAATCCGTCAGTTTAGCGTATTTTTGGGCACATATTAGAAGATGTATGCACGTAGGCATGCAATGAACTATAACCTTAAAATCCCTTTTTTCGCATATTATGAGACAATTAAAAATATCAGTAGCCATCACATCTCGAGGCAGCGAAGCACTTGAACGATACCTACAAGACATTAATCATGAAGAGAGAATCAGCGTAGACGAGGAAGCAGAACTAGCCCATCGCATACGCACTGGCGACAAGGAAGCGCTAGAGAAGTTGGTAAGAGCCAACTTACGTTTTGTGGTATCGGTAGCAAAACAATACCAAGGACAAGGAATGAGTTTAATTGATCTCATCAACGAAGGAAACGTTGGACTGATTACAGCTGCACAAAAGTTTGATGAAACAAGAGGTTTTAAATTCATCTCGTATGCCGTGTGGTGGATACGCCAAAGCATTTTGCAAGCCTTAGCCGAAAATAGTCGCATGGTACGACTTCCACTTAACCAAATAGGCTACGTGAGCAAGGTAAATCAATTCTACGACAAATTTTTGCAAGAGAACGAGCGCTTTCCCTCACTCGACGAAATAGCCGACGAACTTAAGTTGGAAAAGAGTAAAGTAAATGCTGCTTTACTAACCTCTGGCCGCCATGTGTCAATGGATGCCCCACTAACCGACGATGAAGATAGTTGTTTGCTCGATCTTTTGACATCGGGCGAGAATTCTGCAACAGACTCTACCCTCGTTTCCGATTCATTAAAAGAAGAAGTAACACGGGTGCTTAACATGTTACCAGAAAGAGAGTCGAAGGTTATACGAATGTATTTTGGCATCAACACCCCCGAACTTAGCCTTGAAGAAATTGGTGAAAAAATGAAATTAAGCCGTGAAAGAGTTAGGCAAATTAAAGAAAAAGCCCTAACTATTCTTCGTAGCGCACAAATAGGGAGCGTGTTAAGAGAATATTTATGATTGAAATATTCACCGCATGGGCTAAATGTAGTCTGCATTAACGAAAGCTTGTCCGTCTTAGCGAAAAAGCAACCAAAAACCGCCCCTCTATTATATCACTATATTAAAAAAATAGAGTTAGCGAAGACGGGAATTTTAAGCAAAAATCCCAATCGCTCTATCCCCCTGTCTGTTATTGTCTTACAAGAGAACACGATTTATGCTGCATAAGAGAAAGGAGGAAAATGATTTGCAATGAATTAATTAGCATTATTCACTTCATCTTATACATTAACAAAAACGTGTGAGCATAGTTTTTCACTCACTAAAATCCTTAACAATTTTGTAGCAAAAATTTAACAAAAGGTTTTGCACATTGGTAATCATGTGGTAATTTTGCACAACAACAAATAGAACCCACATATATGGATTTTTTTTATTTTGGAATACTCTTATTCCTCTTCGTCTTAGCGATTTTTGACCTATCAGTCGGTGTTGCCAACGACGCGGTCAATTTTTTAAGTCCTGCAGTAGGAGCAAAAGCTGCAAAGTTTCGTACTATTCTAATTGTTGCTGCCATCGGAATTTTCGTAGGTGCAAGCACATCAAGCGGAATGATGGATATAGCCCGTCATGGAGTGCTCAATCCACATTACTATTCTCTTGATGATGTGATGTGCATTTTTCTTAGTGTAGCTGCTACTGATGTTATTATATTGGACATCTTCAACACTTTAGGAATGCCCACCTCCACAACAGTTTCTATGGTGTTTGGTCTTTTAGGAGGTAGCACGGCTTTAGCTTTTTCTAAAATACTTAGCAACGGATTTACTTATGCCCAACTAATCAACACAGACAAAGCCTTAAGTGTAATTATTGGCATTTTCCTTTCTGTTGCAATCGCTTTTGTTTTCGGTTTGATAGTAATGTGGATAGCCCGCGTGATATTCACTTTTCATTACAAAAAGCATCTACGTTATAGCATTGCTATCTTCGGCGGATTAAGCATCACTTCCATCTTCTATTTTCTACTTGTAAGTGGTTTACGAACAAGCCCTATTCTATCACAAATTGGATGGACACCAGAGTGGATAGATCAAAACAAACTAAACATACTCCTAGCTAGCTTTGTAACATTTACCATTCTAATTGAAATTCTTCATCTATTCAAGGTAAATATATTCCGCATTGTCGTATTATTTGGCACATTTGCCTTGGCTATGGCATTTGCTGGAAACGACTTGGTCAACTTCATCGGTACGCCGTTGGCTGGTTTGGAAGCTTTTCTCGATTTTACACATAATGGTGGAAACACTGCTCCTACCGATTACATGGCAAATGTGTTAGCAGGTGAAAGTCAATTGCCATTTAAGCATCTATTTCTTATTTGTGCAGGCATCATCATGACAATTGCGATATGCACTTCTAAAAAAGCACACAAAGTGGTAGAAACCACTGTAAACCTTTCACGCCAGGACGAAGGCGAAGAAGTATTTTCTTCTTCTAGACTAGCACGACGCACAGTGCGCGCCGTACTAAACGCCACTGGCACCGTTTCCAAATACGTGCCTAAATGTGTATCGAAATGGATTAACACCCGTTTTAATCAAGAAGGCGTTGTGCTAGAAGATGGGGTAGCTTTTGACCAAGTGCGTGCAGCAGTAAACTTAGTATTAGCAGGATTGCTTATCGTAGTCGGAACTTCACTTCAATTACCTCTCTCTACTACTTACGTAGCATTTATGGTAGCAATGGGTTCATCTTTAGCCGATAGAGCTTGGGGACGAGAAACGGCTGTTTACCGCATTACGGGTGTGATTACTGTAATTGGTGGATGGTTCATCACGGCCGGCGCTGCTTTTATTTTAAGTTTCTGCATTGCCACCATCAACCATTTGGGAGGCTTTATCGCTATGATTCTTGTGATGTGTATTGTGGCCGCTGTAATCATCAACAATAATCGCAAGTTTAAGAAAAAACGTGAGCAAGACAACGTTGATTTGCTATTCCGTCAATTGGTGCGAAGTCATGATAAAGCAGAGACTTGGAAACTACTTGTGGAACACGTACGCCGCACACAAACTAACATGTTTGACTTCATGCGCACCACTTTCCGCAACATCACCCAAGGCTTAATGCACGAAAACATCCGAGCTCTACGCACTGCTTCACACGACATTGAAAACCAGAAGAGCACATGGAAACGTTATCGACGCAAAGAGATTCTAGGAATGCGAAAAATCGACTATATGGTAGCCGTTGAGAAGAACACATGGTTTCACTTGGGGTGCAACAATACTACACAGATTCTTTATGGTTTGAAACGTATGCTCGAACCTTGTGTAGAACATGTAGATAATAACTTTAACCCCCTACCCCAAGACTACATTGATGAATTTCTTCCCATCTGTAATAGTGTAGACCAATTTCTAGAAGGTGCCGAACGGATGATTAGCTCTGGGAACTTTAGTAATATAGACGAATTGCTTGTAGAGGGCAATGCCATTAAGAGCCGCATTTCACAAATACGTCACACACAACAAGACCGCATCCAACGTGAAGATTCAAATATCAAAGTAGCTCTGCTATATCTCTCCACATTACAAGAAACCCAAGAGTTGATGGCTGCGGCTCGACACATCTTACGAGCTAGCAAACGATTCCAAACACAATAAACTTTTAAACGCAACTAATTAAGTAGGAGATAACACCTGTATCCAGTGTTATCTCCTACTTTCGTTATGCTTGACTTGAGCCTAAGAATGAACGATTCTAGTATTTCACCTCAACTGCAGCAGGGAACAAACGTTCAGAATCGTAGAAGGTTGTTATAGATTGCAATAAATTATTAGTACTAAGTTTTACCTTTCCGTTATAAACAGTGTTACCATTCACTTGTACTTTTACAGCTGAATTTAAATCAACCAAATATTCATCAAGAAACAGCAAGAAACTTCCTCCCATCGATTTATGATACGAGCGAGAGAATTTCAAATCTATTCCATAGATTGAATCTTTTTCTATAGTTTCATAATGTACATTGTTAACCTTAATGTTCACCACATTGTTTTCTATATTAACTTCATAACGAACCCGTTCTGATTGGGTGGGCCGTTGTAAGACTTTAATATTATAAAAACCCTTTCGATGAATTCCATCCATTTCAAAATCTTCCCAAATGTAAGAATGAGGATGAGAATTTCTAGAGAAATGGGATAACCAAGGAGTTGTAGGACTATAATCAATGGAATGTTGTCTATTGGGAATGAGTTCTATTCTATGCTGATAGAAAGAAGGATAAAGCCCTTTCAAGCTATCAAGAGCCTCTTTAGTGTATTGAGTTAGAAGATTTCGATAGAACCCATAGTCATTTTCACCGGTTAAGAAGCTAAAGCCAATGTTTTGTAGGTTCTCTACCGGTGCATTTTTTAGAGGCTCTCCACCAGCCATTGGCCCCGCTGCGGCCCAATAATCTGCATAAAAAGAAGCCAAACGTTGAGAGCCATATCCACCTTCAGATATACCAAATACGTATAGACGATTTGGGTTAATATCACTTGAAGATAATGCCTGCATAAAGAAATGTTCCCAAGCAAATTGTTTACTACGTTGCCACCAACGATACCACTCCCCCTCATTGGGTATTTGCGGTATCATATAGGCCGATGGTGCATCATTAAACCTTTTGGCTAAAGCTAATCCAGTATTCCATTCATATTGTTTAGGACCCGATCCGTGCAAGTATAAAAAGAGCGGATAACCAGCCTGTGGCTTTTGCCCCTTACATCCATAAAAGAAAGGAAGCGTAGCGGCTGGCTCAAGATTATCAGGCAGAGCCCAACTAGATGACGATGCACCCAAGCTGTCCAACTTAGGCAATGTCCAATTATTATACAATGAATTAGCAGCTTTCCACTCATTCCAAACCAACCGACGATAATTTGCAAGCTGTCTATAACTTATTGGTTTATTCTTAGGAAGATTCTCTTCATGTTGTTCAAAAAACTGCTTGAAATAATTTCCATATCTCGTTTGCTCATTTGCCATAAGGCTATTTGCACTGACTATAAATGAGAATAAGAGTGGGGGTAAATATGCTTTCATACTTCTATCTTTTTTCAATATTATCTAATGCATCTAACATTATATCAAGATCGCTATGTTTCAAGCCCATACTAAGCAGCATAGGTTCATCTTTTGTAAATAGATTTCTACATTCAGATTTGTCCTCTAACTTCATTTTCGTTCTAGCCAACAAGTATCGTTCCACAGCCAATGGAACATTCCCCATAAGCCAAGCCGTATGCCCTGCATTTAGATAATCGGCAGCGAGAGGAGCATCCGATGTTAACAAAATCGAGTAATACTTTTCAGCTTGTTTCCACTTTCGTGTTAGTAATGAACACCAAGCTAAAGCACGTTTGGCCTGAATTAATGATGAATCTAAGTAATCTGCTTTAAATAAATACTTAAAAGCCCCTTCATATTCCTTCATGCGTATATAGCACTCCGCTTG
>CAVKKI010000172.1:0-5718 GCA_963656725.1 Oribacterium sp.
TTCCTTGACCTTGCAGAGTTGATGGATCTAGAAGAAGATTTTATCAAGTATTGCATTCGTTGGGCTCTCGATAACTGCAAAGATGATCTCGAATTCCTAAACAAAATGATAGATAAAGGCTTGATTGAACGTTTAAACGGCATTCTAGAGTCTGACTTCGTTCGTTTACCTTACACTGAAGGTATCCGTATTCTGCAAGAGGCTATTGCTAACGGAAAGAAATTTGAGTTCCCTTGTGAATGGGGTGATGACTTAGCTTCTGAACACGAACGTTATTTGGTAGAGGAACACTTTAAGCGTCCAATCATTATGACTAACTATCCGAAGGCTATCAAGGCTTTCTATATGAAAATTGACGAGGAAGAGTCTGGATATGCTGGTAAGAGTGGTCAAACAGTTCAGGGTACAGACGTGCTTTTCCCGCAGATTGGCGAAATCATTGGTGGTAGTGTTCGTGAAGAAAGCTACGACAAGCTGATGAATGAGATTGAAGAGCGAAACATCCCTATGAAGGATATGACTTGGTATTTGGATACTCGTAAGTATGGTTCATGTCCTCATGCAGGCTTTGGTCTTGGCTTTGAACGTCTTATCTTGTTTGTAACGGGTATGCAGAACATTCGAGATGTAATTCCCTTCCCTCGTACTCCAAAGTCTGCTGAATTTTAATTCACAAGGTTTTCTATTAGTATACAAAAATGGATCTTATAGAGATGTTTAATCACTCATAGGGTTCATATATCATAGAAAGGAATGAAACAAAATTCGAAATGAGAATTTTGTTTCATTCCTTTTTATTCTAAAACGTATACTTTGATAGAGAGGTCGAATTCTAATTAATACCTTTCTTACATTGTAAAGTTAGTAAGACGTAGAATTTGGTTGTAAAGGAAGTTAGTAAAGTAGAATGATTGGTGTAAAGATAACTCATTTATAGTCACGTCCTTTTGTGGTTTTGATGCTATATCCAACGTTTGAGGCTACCAAAGAATTTTTGGCTCCCACCCATTTGATGACCATACGGATAAAGAGACTTCTTTATAGGTACATTCGTACGATGGGATATCTATGGGAATTAATTCATCAAGGAGAGAAGTAAAGATGCATTGAATAGCTATTGTGCGTAAATAGCTCAGAAATGCAAGTCTTTGCCTCAAATAAAATTTTATTGAAAATAGACTCTTTTTACACGTGTGCTGATGGATGTAAGTATTTCGTAGGGAATGGTGTCGAGTTTATCAGAGAGGATGGTTACAGGTAAGTCGCTCCCGAAAATTTCCACGTTGTCTCCTTCCTTGCAGTCGATGTCGGTCACGTCGATCATACATACATCCATACAGATGTTTCCGATGTACGGTGCTTTTTGTCCGTTGACAAGGCAGTAGGCGTTTAGATTGCCTAGGTGTCGGTTAAGGCCGTCGGCATAGCCAATGGGTATGGCAGCGATGCGTGAGTTCCGCTCCACGTAGGATCGGCGTGAATAGCCGATACTATCACCTTTAGGTACATCTCTAATTTGTAGGATAGTGGTTCGCAAGGTTGTTACGTTGTGGAGTCGTCGATTGTCGATGGGGTCGATGCCATATAGTCCTAGTCCTAAACGTACCATATCGAGGTGACGTTCTGGGAATCGCTCAATGCCGGCACTGTTGCAGATGTGTCGGAGAATTTTGTAAGGAAAGGCTTCTTGAAGTTGTTGCGAGGCCTTATTGAAAATATTGAATTGATGAGATGAAAAGTCGTCGAAATCAGGCGAGTCGGATCCTACGAAATGGGAAAATACAGAACGCGGAATAAGTGCTGATTGGCGTTGAAGATGGCTGATGATATCGGGTATGTCGGTGAGTGGATTGAAACCTAAACGATGCATGCCCGTGTCGAGTTTGATGTGTATCGGGAAGGATTGAATGCCTTGTTTTTCGGCTGTATGTTTGAGTGCATCGAGCATCTTAAAGTTGTAAATTTCGGGCTCTAAATCGTATCGAAAGAGAGTGTTGAAGGCGGTTAATTCGGGGTTCATCACAATGATGCCTGTTGTGATGCCAGCTCGTCTCAGTTCCGCTCCCTCATCGGCCACGGCCACGGCTAGATAGTCTACTCCTCGATCTTGCAGCGTTTTGGCTATTTCTACTGCTCCAGCTCCGTAAGCTGATGCTTTCACCATACAAGTGATTTTGGTGGTGGGCTTCATAAAGGAACGATAGAGGTTGAGGTTATCTACAATGGCTTCGAGGTTAACCTCGAGTGTTGTTTCGTGTAAACGTAGTGAAAGGTTTGAGGTGATTTTTTCAAAGCCAAAGTAGCGTGAACCTTTAATGAGGATAATTTCATTTTCGAAGTGGTTAAGTGTTCCGCTTTCGAGGAGTGCTTCAACAGAGGGGAAGAAGCTCTTTTCAAGGTTGAATTGTGCAGCTTCACGGCTAATTTCAGGTCCTACGCCGATGAGTTGGTCAACGCCTCGCTGGTTTACCATTTCGGCTACTTGAGCATAGAGTTCGGTTGAGCTAAGTCCAGTTTGAAGAATATCGGATAAAATGAGTGTTCTTCGTTTTTCTTTTCGTTCGGGCCTTCGATTCATGAAGTCGAGGGCAATGTCGAGCGAAGCTACGTCGGAATTGTAACTATCGTTGATAAGTGTGCATCCTTTTACACCTTGTATCACTTCTAGTCGCATCGCAACAGGCTCGAGTTGATTGATACGATTTGCTATTTGTTCGGGTTGGAGGTGGAGGTAGAGGCAAACAGCCAAACAATGGATGCAGTTGGTGATGGATGCTTCATCGGTGAATGGAATGGTGAGGGCGTAGTTGTTCCCCCAAAAATGATAGTTTATGTGGGTTGAATTTTCTTTAATGTTAATGGCTGCGATGTAGAGTGGAGCGTTTGGGTCGCGGCGAGACCATGCTAGGGTTTCACCATTTATGACGGACGTGTTCACACATTCGCTAATTATTGCATCATCGGCGCAGTAAATCACCACTTGGGCGTCTTTAAAGAGTTGTAGCTTTTCATGGCATTTTTCTTGCAGAGATGTGAAATTTTCTTGGTGTGCTGGGCCTATGTTGGTCATGACTCCAATAGTCGGCTGAATGATGTTCTTTAGAGCAGCCATTTCGCCCATTTGTGAGATTCCTGCTTCAAAAATTCCCACTTGAGTGTGCTCGTTGAGTAGCCACACGCTGAGAGGAACACCCACTTGTGAGTTATAGGAACGGGGTGAACGTGTGACGTGATAGAATGGAGTAAGTAGCTGATAGAGCCATTCCTTCACCACAGTTTTCCCGTTGGAACCCGTTACTCCGATTATGGGTACGTTGAATTCTTCACGATGTCTTTCGGCTAAGCGCTGTAAAGCTTTGAGCGGACTGACAACTTGTAAGAAATTAGCATCGGGATAGGAGATCTCGTGGTGGAGTGGGGGCGTTTCAATAACGAAATTGCGCACACCTCGTCGGTAGAGGTCGGTTATGTAGTGGTGGCCATCGCCGAACTTGGTGCGTAGGGCGAAGAAAAGTGTGTTTTCTGCAAAAGCTAGTGAGCGGCTGTCGGTGAGCAACCATTCAATTTGTGCTTCAGCGTGGCCTACACGGCGTGCGCCTATAAGCGCTGTGATGTTTTCTATGGTGTAGTGCATTGTAAATGCTTTTTATGTAAGTGGTTATTGTATGTTTGAACTATATATAGTTTTTAGCTTTTATACTAAATGTATTTTTTGCTGTCCTAAATGGTCCATTTTTGCTGAAAGAACTCCTCTTTCTCCTTTAGTCTTTTTAGAAACATTTGGTGGTCTTTGCTTTTGGGATTAGTAGGGCGGTGCTGATATGCTTTCATTATAGCTTGACGTTCCTTGGCACATTCGTGAAGTTCGGGGGTAAAGGCCCATTGAGCAAAGCGCTCCCATATGTAACAAACTGCCTGTTCGGATGGGTGGAGCATGTCGGGGGCATAGAAACGATAATCGCGCAACTCGTCGATTACAATCTCGTAAGCGGGAAAATAAATCGCATTGGGGTAGCGGCTACATAGTTGCTCGGTTAATAGTAGTAGGTGAGCTTTGCCTAGAGCGTTCTCATGAAGACCATATTTGGCATAGCGATAGGGACTTACGGTGAACACCACTTTTAGTTCCGGTCTTTTGGTGTAAAGCTCTTGAAGTAAACTCTCCCAACAAGACAGTAATTCTTCGCTTGTGAAGTTTTGATCGGTGAATAGCGTGGCAGGCTGTTTGTGGCAGTTGGCAGCGTAGTGTTTAGCGTAGGGACCCTGCTCGATGCGGTAGGCGTGGTTAGTGCTAAAAGTGATGAATAACACATCGAGGTGTTTGATTACTTCAAAACTTTTTTGCCAGTTTTCTTGTAGCTTTAGCTCTAATTTTTTGCGCGTTGAAGCGACGAATGCGGTGGAATAATCCCAATGCCTCCATTGTTTGCTCTCAGCGTCCTTAAAAAAACCGCTAGGATTGATGGAGAATTCGATGCTGTCGGACAATAAATGTACGAGCGTGTTGCGAATGCTGATGGGATTGTAGAGCGTGCCGTGAGGATTGGTGCATACTAGACCTTCGGGTAATGACTCAAAGAGATAATTGCCCATGTGGTCGGCAAAGCAAGAGCCTAAAGTCAGAATGTGTGAATGAGGAGTGAGTTGTAGCTTTTGCTTGGGCAATTCTACAGAAGTGGTAAATTTCATGGGCATTTCTTATTCATTAAAGCAAAAGTACGCTTTTTATCTCGATTGATGTAATTTTCTAGGGAAATCTTTTTATCTTTGCCCTTATAAATTCCGCTTGATTGATTTGTTTCAAAGATAGGGAACTTACTATTTTAATTTGTAACTTTATAAAAGAATGCTATGCGTATACTCTTTTTGTCCGATATACATGGTTCGCTTCCAGCGTTAGAAACAGTGTTGAATTATTACGACAATCATCACTATGACTTACTTGTTCTAGGTGGTGATATCTTGAATTATGGTCCTCGTAATCGCCTTTTTAATGGTCTCAACCCACAAGGGGTTGCCGATATGCTCAACGCACGTGCTCGCAACATCGTGGCCGTGCGTGGTAATTGTGACTCTGAAGTGGATCAAATGCTTTTACAATTTCCAATTTTGAGCACATATATATATATCGTTGATGAAGGGGTTCGCTTCTTTATTACACATGGACACGTGTATAATGAAAGTAAATTGCCTTCAGCTCCTAATTGTGATGTATTTATCTATGGTCACACTCATCTTCAAAAACTCACTCCGGCCAATCCAGAGAATGATATCCCTATTATTCTCAATCCTGGTTCGCCCACTTTTCCAAAGGGGAACAACCCACCTACGTTTGCCACCTATGCCGATGGCGTATTAGCTATTCGCCCCCTCGAAGGTTCCACCATTAATAGTTTGAAACTTCACTAACGTTCTTCATAATGACTCTGTTTCTTCAATATAGAATATGCAAAATTATTTGCCATTAAATTGCGGATCGTATGTTGATAGTCTGCTGCTAATTTCTGAAGTAGGGAATATCAAGTTGCCATATAACGGAAATTCCTCCAAATGATGTGAGTTTATCAGATCTGATGTTTGTTTTAGTTTCTGTTTTAGTTCATTAATTAGGTGATAGCTCTGACTTGATGAGCCATTGAGCAACAGATTGATGCTCAAGGATAATAGATGATTAATTGTAATGTTGTGGAATTAAGAATTATCTCAAGATAAAAATAT
>CAVKKI010000173.1:0-5626 GCA_963656725.1 Oribacterium sp.
GGAGTATCCAGGCGTAGGTGTCGAGGTAGGTGGGGTTGTCGCCTTCGAGCTCGATGGTTTGGCGGCTCATGCGCTCGGCTTTTTTGAGCTGGGCGGTGCGGGTGGCTTGCTGCGCGGGGGTGGCGGCGTCGAGGCTGAGGTAGTAGGCGTAGTTGTTGAGACACTCCACGTTTTTGGGGTTGATTTCGAGGGCTCGGTCGTAGGCTTGATAGGCTTCGGCGGGTTGGGCTTCGTCGAAGAGCACGTCGCCTAGGAGGGCATAGAGGTTGCTGGCGGTTTCTTGGTCGGTGTCGGGGGTGACGCGCTCGGCGCCTTGTTGCAGCTGGGCAATGGCGGCGGCGTTGTGGCCTTGGCGGTAGAGGGCTATGCCGTGGTAGTAGTAGAAGCAGACTTCGGTGGGGTCGTAGAGCTGGCCTTCGGCGCAGAGGTGGGCCAGGGTGTCCATGCTTTCTTCTTGCTCAATGCAGAGTTGCAGCAGGTGTAGGCGGGCTAGGGTTTGGTCGGGCTCAATGCGCAGCACGGTGCGCAGGGCCTCTTCGATGCGCTGGGGGGGGAAGCCGCGCTGGGTGAGGTAGCTCACTTGCATGGTGGCTAGCTCGCTCGACTCTTGGGGCATGGCTAGGGCTTGGCGGAAGAGGGTGAGCACGGGCAGGGTGTCGCCCCTTTGGCGGATGTTGTCGACCACGTAGCCGCGCAGGGCTTCGAGGCGGGCTGCGCTTTGGGTGTGGGGGTTGAGCACCACGCGGTGCAGGAGGTCGAGGTAGAGGGAGTCGGCGGCGGCGGCTTTGTAGTAGGCGAGGAGTGAGATTTGGGCGTAGCTGTTGTCGGGCTCGGCGCTGAGCACGTCGCGATAGGTCATGAGGGCTTGCTCGTGGTGGCCTTGTTGGTCGTAGAGGTCGCCCATGAGCACGCGGTAGCGCAGGTCGTAGGGGTATTCGGCGCAGAGCTCTTCGATGGCGCGGTAGGCTCGCTCGTCGTCTTTGAGGGCGATGTAGGTTTGAAATTTTTCGAGGCTGAGCTGCTCGCTGGTGCCTTCGAGCTGCTCGAGGCGGTTGAGGGTGCGAATGACGCCGCCGTAGTCGGCATTGTTTTTATAGAGCCACACGAGGGTGTTGAGGGCGTCGGCGGTGGGGCGCTGCTCGGCTATTTCTTCGAACAGGGCGATGGCTGGGGTGTAGCGGGCTTGGTTGGCGAGGTGGGTGGCGAGGGTTTCTTTGTAATAGAGGTTGTGGGGGTCGAGCTCTACGGCTCGGTGCAGGAGGGAGTCGCCTCGGTGGCGTAGCAGGGTGTCGGAGTAGGCGGTGTAGCTTAGGCAGAGCACGCCCATTTCGTAGATGGCTTCTGAGGCTTCGGGGTTGAGACGCAGGGCTTCGCCCAGGAGCTCGAACTGGGCGTCGATGTGGTCGGCTTGCTTTTGGCGCACGGCTTCGAGGAAGAGGGCGTTGTAGCGCTGGCGCTGGGGGTAGGTGAGGGGCTCTTGGGATGACTGCTCTTGGGGGTTGAGCTCTTGGGGGGCGACGCGTCTCGCGTCGGGGCTAGTGGCTTTGAGTAGAGAGAGTGAACTGCTTTTGGGGCTGGTGTTTGCGCTGCTTCTTGAGTTGCTTCTAGCGTTGCTTCTAGCGCGCGTGCTTGCCCCGACGCGGGACGCGTCGCCCCCCAAGTGCTCAGCCCCCAAGTGCTCAGTGCCGCTTGCGCAGCTCGTTATTAGGCACACTAAAGCGGCTAGCAGGCTGAGGGCTAGGGGCCGCAGCTTGCTGGCTTTGCTTGGTTTTAAGGGGAATGGGTTGTGCCTAGGTTTCATGAGGGTTGTTAATAGTGAAAAATTATTGTTTGCCCGTGTGGCCAAAGCCTCCGGCTCCGCGCTCGGTTTCGGGCAGGGCATCAACGGGTTGCCATTGGGCTTGCTCGTGGCGGGCTATGACGAGCTGGGCTATGCGCTCGCCGGGCTGCAGGGTGAAGGGCTCTGGGCTGAGGTTGATGAGGATGATGCCTATTTCGCCGCGATAGTCGGCATCGATGGTGCCGGGGGTGTTGACTAGTGTGATGCCGTGTTTCAGGGCTAGGCCGGAGCGGGGGCGCACTTGGGCTTCGTAGCCGGCGGGCAGGGCTATGCTTAGGCCTGTGGGCACGAGGGTGCGCTCTAGGCTTTGCAGGGTGATGGGCTCGGCGAGGTTGGCTCGAAGGTCGAGGCCGGCGCTTTGGGGGGTGGCATATTGGGGAAGGGGGAAGGGGGAATGGTTGATGATGGGTATGTTCATTGCAAATCTTTTTTTTGTGTGAAGCGGGGCTTTGAGTGCTTGTGAGCAGTGGGTTGATTGCTTTGCGCAAGCCTTGGCTAGGCCCTGCTTTTTGCTATTAAAGGGCAAATGTAGTGATTTCTTCTAAAAGGGTGGCCTTTAGGGGCGTGGTTTTTACACTTAGCGGCTTTTGAGTAAGGGAATGGAATGTTTGTGGGATGCTTATGCCCGGTGTGTTTTCTCTCTGTTTTAGGAAAAAAGCAGAAGCGAGGTGGCTTTAAGGGAAACTGGCTATTGCCAGCTGTTTTTTCTTAAAGCCACCTCGCTTGTTTTAGGGTGTGGGGATTACGTATTCAGTCTTAAGGGTGGTTCTATAAATTACCACCTTTAAAATCACTAATTCAGTTATTTTATAGAACCACCCTTAATTATTATTCGGGGGGGGCAGGGCTTAAGAAATACTCTTCTCATTGAATTGTTAGAACCATGCTTTACTCTAATAGCCACTTCCACAGGGGGGGGACAACCTCTATGGTTTGCCCTTCTTGCTCTAGGGTGGCTTCTTCTTCGCGGGTCACTACAACGAGGCGTCGTTGGGGGTGAAAGGCCGTGAGTTTTAAAAATTTCTATATTTTATCGGATATAGACGATAAGTAAGTGATCAAAAATATTTTGATCACCTACTTAAGATGAAGTTTTTATAGGGAATAAGCACTGATAGCGACGTGGGCGACGCTAGAGGTCAGTGGGGGCGACGCGGCCCGCGTCGGCGCTAGTAGAAACGCAAACGCAGCATACACAAACACAGAAAAGCCATTGAGCTTTCTCTCTCTTTTTCACGAGAGGCTCAATGGCTTTTTCTTTTTACTTATATACATGTGCTAGCGCTGCTTCTAGCGCCGCCACTTGCGCCGACGCGGGCCGCGTCGCCCCCACTGACTGCTTGCGTCGCCCCCGGAGCTACTCAGAGCTACTTGCGCGCTATTACTTCATTTCACACTTCTCTACAAACTTCTTATAGAGCGTGTTCATTTGCTTTTTAAGTTTTGAGCGCACGTCGCCCGTGGAGTTAAGCTCGCGGCTGATAGAGTAGGTGTCGTTGTAGTTATAGTCTTTGTATAGATAAACTCTGAGGAAGTTGTTGTTGTCAGCACTGAAGAAGCTGTTATCGCCCTCTTCATTGTTGAGAGCCGCGTCATTGTCTACCCAGAAGGTGTAGGGCTTTTGCTCATTGCTTGCATCGTAGGTGAGGCAAGCCACTGAGGGGTGCTTCATTAGGTCGCCGTCTAAGGTGCTGTTGTCCATATAAAGCCTTACTTTTATCGTGACTTTCTCACCGTTTGTTTCTACATAAACGGCTGGGTTTGTGAATTGTTCTCTATAAGTTAATAGGGTGTAGAGGCGGCTTAGGCCCGAGTAGTATTGTCGCTCGCGCGTATCGAAATCAACGGGCACGCTTTTTTGCTTTTCCCAATAAACATAGGCATTCATCATTTGGAAGAGCAACACGCTCGCCACGTCCTTCGGCACCTTGTCGGCAAGCACCTTGGCCGTGTCGGTGTAGAGGCGGTCGAACTGACTCTTTTTTTGTAGACTTTGGAAGCAAACAAAGGCGGCCTCTTCTTCTAAATCTTTGTCGGCAAAACCATAATATCCGGCTCCCATTTTCGAGGTGCGAGCCTCTTTAAAGCAGAGTTGAGAGCCAACAAACCGAGCGGTCTGGGTCACTTTGTCGCCAAAGGTGTAAATGGGATATCCGTTTGTGTAGATTCCGCTGTTTGCCTGACTGGTGACCACCCTCTTTAGCGTAGATTTGGTAAATTCCTTCTCAGGGGTTTTGTCGACGGACGAGGCGAAGAGGGCATCTTCTAGCTGTCCGCCCGTTTTGTAACGCACAATGTATTGATTGGTGGTTTCGCCTTCATCCGCATCCGTCACTGAGAAATTGGCCTCCCCCTTCTGTTCAAACTCATTGAAGTTTTTCACGTTCGTGGGGTTTGCTACAGCGATGGGGGTGGTTTTCTTCACGGTGTTAAACAGGGGGGCGTCGCTGGTGCTTTGGGGGTCGGTGCTGAGGTTCATATTCCAAAGCAAATATTGCGACTTGCTCTTTTTGCTATAGCCGTTGTAGAACACGTTGATGTTGTCGGCCGATTGAACAAGCGCACGCAGGTCGGGCATGTCGCTATTTTTTATTTTGTCCCAAATGCCATTCTCATACCACATAACGCTGGCCATGCGAAGCCATTCATATTGTTTGTTCTTAAAATTTTTGGTTTCGTTGGCTTTTTTGCCATTGGTTTTTATTTCATCAAGGCCTAAAATGCTGGCGTCGTTATAGAGCTCGGGCTTGGCCATGAGGCGCATCACGTTAAAGAAGTTTTGAATCATGCGCTCGGCATCGCTTTGGTCGTTGGCCAAGCCCGTGGGCACGTAGATGGGCTGGTTGGGGGCGTAGTCAAACTTCTTGTAGTTGGCCTTCTTCTTTCCTTCGGGAATGAGCTGGAAGCTGCACCAGTGGCTTTTGCGCAACTTGAAGTCGACGCTGCAGGGGCGCACACACACCCAGTAGACTTCCACTCCGTCGGTGGTGGTTTCTTTCACCACGTCGCCAAACTGGTAGTATTCGCCCGTGGGGGCAATCCACCCATTGTTGCCCACGGCCGAGGCGGGCACAAAGCGCACCTCTTGCAGCAGGGGGAGCTGCTGCACGTTGACCTTGAGCGTGGCGTAGAGGTCGGCCTGGTTATTAATGGTGAAATTGAGCTGCCCAATGCCGTCACACTGCCATTGGTCGTTAGAGGGTGTGCCGCTAAGGTTGCCCGACACAAGGCTTTTGTAAATGCGCTCGGCCTCTTCCACCCCGCTCGTTGGCACTAGGCGCACGGCGTAGGGGCTAGCCTCATCGGCGGCCACGCCAATCGAAGGGTTTACATGATAGTCGTCCGAGTTCCAATTATCGGGCAAACTGTCAACATCAGCCATTCCGCCCAACAGGCATTGCAGGGCGATGCGTTTTTGGAAGTCGACGTCAGAGAGTTCTTCCTCGTCGGTGTTGTTTGCGGTGTCGCGGCCGGCGTCGAGGTCGGTGTCTGTGCACGAGGTGAGCGAAAGGCTCATGCCGAAAACGAGCGACAATAGGATTTTTAGTGAGTTGCTTTTCTTCATTTGTTACTTGTGTTTTTTTATTTAAGTGCAGTCAATCTATAAAACGAAGCGCAGCGCAAAGTGGCTTCTTCGGGGCAAAGATACGTTATTTTTCTTAATAAGCCTATTAATAAGGGGGGGGGATTATTATAGATTATAGTTAAAAAAAACACGCCTTCTTCATTTTAGGGCGGGCTGAAAGCCCAATGCATGCCCCTAGCCCAGGGCAAGCGCAGCGGCGC
>CAVKKI010000174.1:0-5595 GCA_963656725.1 Oribacterium sp.
CGGCGCCCTGGGTTAAATCGCTAGCAAAAACGTCGCTCTGAAAGAGCAAAAGCATAACTATGCAAACACACGTGCTCCTAGCAATAATCCCCTCCCCCAATCCCCCCCCCAAAAAAAAAACTCATTCACCCCAAAATGTATCCTATTAATCGACAAAGATTAAAAAACTTGCACAAAATTCTCCAAAAACGTACACTTTTCCTTACCTTTGCGAAGTAAAGCTCCTGTTAACTACAAATATGTAAAACCATTTTTTATTAATCTTTAAACCTTTAATCAATGAAGAGACTAACACTCTTTCTGCTGGTCTTTCTAGGAGGTATAGCGCAAATGCTGGCACAAATATCCGTCAGCACCACGCTACCCTCTGCCGGAAAACCAGAGCACCTTTACACCATGGTGAACGGAAACTCCGTCTACGCCAATGGTAAAACAGGTACTACGAAGACAGAGGCCAACTATGGCCAGTTTGCCTTCTACGCCTCCGACACGGACGGCCAGTACTACATCTATAGCTACACGGCAGGAAAGTGGCTTTCCTACACCGTGGCAAGCAGCTATAGCAACCAAACAAACTTTGTGTCTTTGGTAGACGACAAGTCCAACGGACAAGCGTTTATCGTAAACAACTATTCGGGTTCACTCTATCAGCTGCAGCCCATCACCTCGAGCGCCACGGGCGACAAGTATCTCAACTGGTACGAAGGCCTGGGTTCTAACAAACTCGACACCGATGGCGTAACCCTCGGCCTTTGGAAGGATGGCGGTAGCGCTGATGCCGGTAGCCGTTGGACGTTCAGCGAAGTGCTTGAGCCTGCAGACGGAGCCACTCCCGCTTTGCCCTCAAACCTCAGCGAAGTGCATGCCAAATACACCAAGGGCAATGCCTATAGCGTGGCCGTGGTCTATCCTGAGCAACAAACAGCCGTAGGCGAAGCCTCGCTTGCCACCGACGATGGCATCTACACCTTATATAATAATGTGTTAGCCGCTAGCTTCGTAAAAGAGCGCGACTACCTATGGTTTGGCGGTAGCTCGGCCATGAACCTTGAGGCCGGCACCGAGCCCTTCAGCATTTCCTTCGGCACGGGCTACACAGTGCCCGCCAGCGCCATGACCTTGAAGAGCGTAGAAACCGAAAACCTCACTGCCGATGCAAGCGCAGTGGGCGGAGCCGAACACTATGCCGGCAAAGCTCTCGTGGCAAAGTATGAGTACACCTATAGTGGAAAAACACTCAACGTAACTTGGCGCGCAGTGCTTCGCGACGGCAGTCACTACCTGCGCACCGAGATGGAGCTTACGGGCAACGACGTCGACATGTACAACGTCATCCCCATGATCTACAACGTCAACGCCAAAGAAGCCGGCTCTACACCTGCCGTGGTGGGCAACACCCGTGGCGCAGTGCTGATGAGCGACAAACTCTTCGCCGGCCTCGAACATCCCACCGCCTACAACACCGTGGGCGACACCACGGGTGACGAGGATAAATACGAACTCACCACTACCTACGACGACGTAACCCTCGCCTCCACTGACTGGACCGATATGGAAGACGACCTCGTGCCCGACCGCATCGTCGAAACCACGGGCAAAACCAAGGCCGATATCTACGAGTACACCAAGGGCGACTACTCTCTCACCGAAGGTCAGAAAGTGCAAGTAACGCTTGCCTACACCAGCGGTAACCACAAACTCTACATCGGCGGTGTCGACATGTACTCAACCAGTGCCTCAAGCATCGACGCCAACGACTATCACATGGGCTACACCGGTTCTGCAAACGACAAGAACGTTTACACCTTCATCGCTCCCCACACCGGCACCTACACCATTCGCCTCATGCTCGACGCGGTGAGCGAAAGCATCGATGCCACCAGCAAACTCACTGTGAAGGTTTACACCTTGAAAGAAGGCGAAACCGTTAACACCGACATCGTGCCCATTCAGGGCCGTTGGAGCCGCAACACCACGCTCGAATCGGGCGAAACCTGGAAAATCAGTGCCGTAGTGGGCCTCGTTGCTCCTAAGCAAGCACGCCGCTCCATCCTCGCTTACTCTGAACGCGAACGCGCTGTGCCTTGGCGCCCCAACCCCGCCTACATCAGCTGGTACGAACTCAACATCAACCGCAACAACGCAGCCCCTGGCTCTGAAACCAGTAACATGGTGGCCGACCAAGTGCTTGCCGTTGAAAGACAGTGGAAGACGAACATGTACGACCGTTTCGGCATGGGCCCCAACAGCTTCGTTATCGACGACGGATGGGACACCTACGGTGAATGGCAATTCCACTCAGGATTCCCCAATGAAATGCGCGACATCAGTGCCTTGGCCGACTCTATGGGAGCTGGCGTAGGCGCATGGCTCGGCCCGGTGGGTGGTTATGGCGCAAGCGGTAACTATCGCCGTGCCTACTGGAACGAAAACAACCGTGGCGGCATGGTGCTCAGCAACCCCGCTTACTACACCGTGTTCAAGAAGGCTGCTTCTAACCTCGTAAACAATCAAGGCACGAAGAGCGATGGCTCTAAGAGCTTCCAATTCTTCAAGTTCGACGGCATCTCAGCTCAATTCTCAGCCACCGGTCCCGACGACGGCGACACCGGCAACGAAAACGCAGAAGGCATCATCCGCCTCGAGCGCTACGTGCGCGAAGAGCTCAAGCGCGACATCTTCTTCAACACCACTGTCGGCACCTGGGCCTCACCCTTCTGGTTCCACTACACCGATGCAGTTTGGCGTCAGGAGAACGACTACGGCACCATTGGCAACAACACCATCGACCGCGAAAACTGGATCACCTATCGCGACCGCTTGGTTTACCAAAACTTTGTGAAGAACAGTCCCGTTTGCCCCATCAACACTTTGATGACTCACGGATTCATCCTCTCAAGCTACGGTTCTGTCAGCAAAAACATGACCTACGAGGCTGTGCGTCGCGAACTTCGCTGCGCCTTCGCCTGCGGTAGCGGCATGGTAGAGCTCTACAACGACTATGCACTGATGAACTCCATCCAAAACGGTCAGCTCTGGGCCGACCTCGCCGAGTGCATCAAGTGGCAAAAGGCCAACGCCGACGTGCTGCCCGACGCTCACTGGGTGGGCGGCAACCCCTGGGACGGCAGCAAAGCCAACATCTATGGTTGGGCAGCTTGGAACGGTAAAAAAGCCACCTTCACCCTGCGTAACGGTAGCAACGACGAGCAGAGCATCACCCTCACTCTTCGCGACGCTCTCGACATCCCCGCAAGCGTAACAGGTTCTGTCATCTTGAAGAAATCCTTCCTCGATCAAGCTGCTCTGAGTGGCCTCACCGAGGGCGAAGCCATCAACATCGACACCCAACTCACCCTTACCCTCCCCGCTAGCTCCGTCTACATGTTCGACGGTCGCAACAGCACCGAGGCCGAGGTGAAAGTGTCTGCCATCACCACCAACGCTGAAAGCTATGAAGTGACCGAGGGCAAAACCTGTGGCATCCGTGCTGCAGCTAATGCCGACGCCACCTATAGCCAACTCTCTTGGACTAGCTCCGACACCAGCATTGCCACCGTCTACAATGGTTTGGTTCGCGCCCTCGCAGCAGGCGAGTGCACCATCACCATTGCAGCTGCCGATGGTAGCGGTGTAACGAAGACAGTGAAGGTCGTAGTAAACGCAAAACCCTTCGAACCCTACGCCACCAACTTCGACAAAACTGCTTCGGCTGTAGGCAACGACCGCAAAATCCAAACCATCACCTTCCAAGCAGGCAGTGGCGACACCCAAACCATCACGGTGAATCACACCACTCCCTATCTCGACATGACCTCCACCAAGCTCACCTGCAAGGCCGGAGCCACGGTGAACAGCACCATGAAGTTTAACGGCTCTTGGATGAACGGCTACGTCTACATCGATGCCAATAACGACGCTGTGTTCTCTTACAACGCAGGCAGCACCGACCAGAGCAACACCGAGCTTTATAGCTTCAGCTATTATAACGGTGTAAACTCTCTCGGCACTTCCTTGTCTAGCGGCAATCATGGGGGCACCATCACCTTGCCCGCCTTCACCGCTCCCACCACTCCCGGCACTTATCGCATCCGCTTTAAGCTCGACTGGAGCGATGTAGACCCCGGTGGACGCATTGCAGCCGATGGCACCTGCACAGGTTCAAACGGCATCTTGGCCAACCGTGGCGGCATCATCGACATGACGCTCAAGGTCTACTCCTTCACCCACACCCTCTCTAACGGCGCACTCACCGTGACCGACGGCACAGTCGACGACGATGCACTCACCGAACTAAAGGAAATGGCTGAAGACAACACCATCACGAGCTACAACCTCAAAGCAGCCGACCTCACTGCCACTAAACTCGCCGACTTTGCCGACGCTTTCCACAACGTAACCATCTACGTGGCCGACGGCTGCACCGCAGAGGGTGCCGACAAGGTGGTGAAAGGCTCTTCAGCCCTCACCTACGCCCTCACCGATAGCTACTACGACAGCGAGAGCCAAACCACGCTCTATCCCGCTTTGAGCATTCCCGCTGACTTTACGGCCAACAAGGTAACCTACAATCGTGAGTTCACTACCACCGACGGGTATGTTTCCACCTTCATCCTTCCCTTCGGCTTTGCCGTGCCCGAAGGCGTGACCGTGGGCAAACTCAGCCGTGTGGAAGACAACACCCTCGTCTACTCCGTAGTCACCACCACCGAGGCCAACACCCCCTACGTGGTTGTAACCAACCAATCTAACTTCGTTAACAACCTCAGCAACGTAGAGGTAAAGGCCACCACCAGTGCCGACCTCACCGTTGAGGCCGACGGAGTGAAACACATTGGCGCTTACGACACGAAGACGGTGACCGGAGCCTACGGCTACATTCAAGGCAAGTTCGTGCAGGCCACTAACGGCACTGTGAAGCCCTTCCGCACCTACATTGAAGTAACTAGCAGCAGCTCAGCTGCTCCCAAGTCGTTCAACGTAGCCATTGAAGACCCCCTCAGCGGCATTAGCCAAGTGGTGGGCGCTCTCGATGCAGAGGCCAACGTTCCCGTCTACAATCTGCAGGGCGTTCGCCAAAACGGCAAACTCGCCAAGGGTGTTTACATCGTAAACGGAAAGAAACTCATAAAGTAACTCACAACAACTTAATCTAAAAAATAGTAGATGAAAGATACTTACCGTGCGCCCAAGAGCGAAATCATCCTCTTGCAGCACAGCGAAAACATCCTTGCCCTAAGCGCATCGCTAAACGATGCCGAGGTCATCGAAAACGGCGAATTTGAATCTTCTTCCCACGAATGGAGCTCCGAAAGCTGGAGCACGGAAGAATAACAAATAAACTCTCTTAAAAAGGCTCCCCTAGACACCAATCTAGGGGAGCTTTTTTGCGTCTTCTTAATAGGGTGGCAGCGTATAATAAATTACTACCCTAAAACGTTTTGATGTGGTGAATTTTTAAGTAACCAATCAAAATTATTTTAAGGATGGTTCTATAAATTAGCTTTGTCAGATTTTGGTGCTTTTTTTCGTCCATTTTGCAACGACCGCTACAATGCCGACACTCGCGAGCTCAACGAACTAGAAAATAGTCCG
>CAVKKI010000175.1:0-5550 GCA_963656725.1 Oribacterium sp.
CATGCTTTATGAAGTGCTACAAAAAGCGCAAAAAGTGAGCGAAGCAACGAATGGAGCTTTCGACGTGACCGTTATGCCCCTAGTCAATGCTTGGGGCTTTGGATTTAAGAAAGGGACTTTTCCCACTCAAGCACAAATAGACTCACTAAAAAAAATAATTGGTTACCAACGCATTACACTGAATGCGGATAGTACCATTAAGAAAAATGACAATCACATTATGATTGACTGCGGGGCCATTGCCAAGGGGTATGGGGTGGACAGAGCAGCCAAACTATTACGCGATCACGGAGTAAGAAACTATATGGTAGAAATTGGTGGTGAAGTGGTTACCAAAGGAAGAAATCCTCAAACCCATAAGCCTTGGCAAATTGGCATTAGCAAGCCTGAAGAAAACAATCGTACGGAAAGCGACATTCAAACCATTCTAAGTCTTGAAAATGCCGCTCTAGCAACTAGTGGAAATTACCGCAACTTCTACGAACACAATGGGAAGAAATATGCACATACCATTGATCCACGCACGGGTAGCCCCGTGCAGCATTCCCTACTCTCAGCCACAGTTATAGCCCCCGATTGTGCCACTGCCGATGCTTACGCCACTGCCTTTATGGTGATGGGACTAGAAGAGGCAAAAGCTTTGTTATCACAACACAAAGAACTAAAAGCATACCTCATTTACGCTGATGAAAAAGGAATGCTAAGGGTATACCAAAAATAAAAATAGCGACCCAATGAGTACACCTTTGTTTTCAAACAAGCTATTACTGGTTCCCCTATTTCAAGGATTCAGCCGTTTAGACTTTTTAGACATCGTGGAGAAAGTCCCTCTCGACTTCCACACCTACAAAGCAAAAGAAGTGGTAGTGAAACAAAACGATGAGTGTCAATCGCTTTGCATCGTATTAGGAGGAAAGATTTGCGTGGAAACAGAAAATCCAGAACACACCTATTTATTTCAAGAGGAACTACAAGCTCCAGTGGTTGTACAAATAGAACATTTATTTGGATTGCACAACCGATATACCCGAACCATAAGAGCCAAGGAGCAAGTAAACGTTGTAAGAATAAATAAGCAAGATGTAAGAATGCTAATGACTAAGTATCCAACGTTTCAGATTAATTTTTACAACACCCTTAGCAGCTATGCGCAAAGAGTTTCGGCGCAATTATGGATTCAACGAAAAGACACTCTCGAGGGACGCTTCCGTGTGTTCGCACAAAAAAGAAGTCTTCGCCCCAACGGCGAAAAGACAATACGCATTAAAATGGAAGATTTGGCTCACGAACTAGGAGCTACTCGCTTATCTGTTTCAAACATGTTAGCCCAACTCAATCAAAAAGGACTTTTGACAAACAGCCGAGGTACCATTCACATATTCAAGCTGGAGGAACTGTAGCTATTGTCACAAAATGAAATATTTCGTAAATTTGCACCCAAATAAACAAAGCAAAAACGATGGCACAACAAAACACCCAAGAAGAATTTGAACAGGTGATGCGCAACTGTCGTGAACTTTACATCAAAAAGCTACACGACTATGGCACGGCTTGGCGAGTGATGCGTCCCGAAACCATGACCGACCAACTTTTTATAAAAGCAGCACGCATCCGTTCTCTTCAAATCAAGAAATGTGCTAAAGTAGACGAAGGCATTATTCCCGAATTCATCGGCATCGTAAACTATAGCATTATTGCCTTAATTCAATTAGAAAGGGGGGTGGCCAATTCGGAAGATTTGAGTGTGGATGAAGCGATTAACCTCTATGACAAGCAAGCACATAATGCTTTAGAGTTAATGCTCAGGAAAAATCACGACTACGATGAAGCTTGGCGCGGAATGCGTGTAAGTTCCTATGCCGACCTCATTTTTATGAAACTTTTCCGTACAAAACAAATTGAAAGTCTAAACGGTGAAACGCTTGTGAGCGAAGGCATCGAAGCCAATTACATGGACATGCTTAATTACGCTGTTTTTGGTCTGATCAAATTAACCATTGAAAAGTAAAAAAACTACATACTTACAATATACTCTTGCGGTAATTTGCCGTCTTTTATTGTGTGCCACCTTTATTTTTTCTGGATTTGTAAAGGTGGCAGACCCTATGGGCATGACTCATAAACTCAGTGCCTATACCAATGCACTAAACCTTCCCTACCACGACTCAACCTTATTATTAGAATTCGGAGCCGTTGCATTGGGAACCATTGAGTTTGTGTTAGGTATCTACCTCTTATTAGGAGTGCGACGCAAGTTTACCACAAGTTGCGTTGTTTTGTTTATGTTAGCGTTTACTCTGCTAACAGTTTGGATTTACATAGACTCTCCCGTTGCCGACTGCGGTTGTTTCGGAGATGCCATTACATTAACCAATGGTCAAACGTTAGCAAAAAACATTTTGCTTCTGTTAGCCGCTCTTTTTTTGTCATTCAACTGTAAAAAAATCACTCGATTAGTAAGTCAAAGAAACACTTGGATTATATCCATTTACTCTTGGCTCTACGCCATCGTTCTTGCCATTTATTCACTTCATTACCTCCCCATTATTGATTTTACCCCATATAAAAATGGGGCTGATATTCGTGCTGCATTAGAAGGAGATACAAAACAAAGCGAAAAACTCTCCAACTTTTTTTTAGCCGATGCTCGCACAGGCGATGATTTAACTTTTGACATTCTCAACACCCCTGGCTACAGTTTTATATTAACTGTTCCATCAGCCTCTTCCGCTGATGATGGTTGCTGTGACCGCATCAACGATCTTTACGACTATTGCCGTGACCATCACTATGCATTTTATATGGCAACAGCCTCTACGGGGAAAGACGTAAGCCAATGGATTGATCGAACGGGAGCTGCCTACCCTATATTATTTGCTGAAGATACAGAACTTAAGACAATGGTTCGTTCTAACCCTGGACTTCTTTTGCTGAAAAACGGGAAAGTAATTGAAAAATGGAGCAATAACGACCTTCCTGCTATCACGAACGAGAAGGTGGGTATTGAAAACTACCTAAAGAAAAAAACGAGCCAAAGCCCGTTATGTACACTCATATTATGGTTTATCATTCCACTACTTATTGTGGTAATATTAGACTCTTTGTGGATAGGACATAAATTTTATAAACATCATATTTACGTTAAACGTTTTAAACTCAAAAAAATCATGAGAAAGAAAATCGTTGCAGGCAACTGGAAAATGAACAAGAACCTTCAAGAGGGTGTTGCTCTCGCTAAAGAATTGAACGAAACTTTGGCAGCAGACAAACCCAATTGTGGTGTAATTATCTGCACTCCTTTCATTCACCTCGCCTCTGTAGCTAATATCATCGACTCAAACGTTATCGGCTTGGGCGCTGAAAACTGCGCAGACAAAGTAAGCGGTGCCTACACTGGTGAAGTTTCTGCAGAAATGGTTAAGAGCACTGGCGCTAACTACGTTATTCTAGGCCACAGCGAACGTCGCGCTTACTACCACGAAACTCCCGAAATTTTAAAGGAAAAAGTTCAGTTGGCTCTTGAGAATAATCTTGATGTTATCTTCTGCATCGGTGAAGTTCTAGAAGATAGAGAAGCTGGCAAACAAAATGAAGTAGTAAAGGCTCAACTTGAAGGTTCACTCTTCGACCTAACTGCCGAACAATTCTCACACATCATCTTGGCTTATGAACCCGTTTGGGCTATTGGCACAGGTAAGACAGCTACCGCTGACCAAGCTGAAGAAATGCACGCATTCATTCGTCAAACCATTGCCGACAAGTTTGGTGCAGAAGCTGCCGAAAATGTATCAATTCTTTATGGTGGTAGCTGCAAGCCCTCAAACGCTAAAGAAATTTTCTCAAAGGTTAATGTTGATGGCGGTTTGATTGGTGGTGCTGCATTAAAAGTAGCCGACTTTAAGGGCATCATTGATGCTTGGAAAGCTTAATCTATCTCCACGCAAACTGTGCAAATAGGTCTTGCACTTTCTTTAAGGAAAGACCTATTTGCATTTAGGGTGGTTCTAAAAATTCTGATTTTACAATTCTGAATTATAATTTGCACGCTCTCGAAAGCGTCTTTCTGAAAGTAAATTCGGTCACATAGCTTGTGGTATGTCTCTCATTCACTTTCTCGGTAGCGTACAAATTCCTATTTCAGATTTTTAGAACCACCCTTAACATATCAACAAACGCTCGTCATTAGCACAAAAAAAGTGATTGGTTCTAACATCAGAAACTTCAACAGGTTATGATAAAATCATTTCTCCTTCTATTTAGCATTATCCTCCCCCTACAACTATTTGCACAGAACACATATACCGAAAAGATAAGGCAAAACGAGCAAGGTAAAGGCTCGGTAATTTTAAACCACACGCCAGAAATAGAGCGAGTGGTGAATGGCACAATGCCACAAACAAACAAGGATAACAAGAAGGCGGAAACCCCAAACAAGCAAACCATTACACCCCATTCAGAGAAGAAGAACGAGCATCCTTCAGCCTCTACACACCCTTCCACGGTTACAAACAACAATCATGGTAATAGGCAGACCAACACCAAAGAAGATAATAAAAAGACGACAGCTAAACACTCCTACACCAACCGTGCAAGAAAAAAGGCAAAAGGTTACCGAATTTGCATCTTTACGGGTGGAAACTCTCGTTCAGACAAAATGAAAGCTACACAAATGGGCAATAAATGCAGACAATACTTTCCAGAGTTAGCAGTTTACCCAAGTTTTGAGGCACCACGTTGGGTGACACACGTGGGAGATTTCCGAACTAGAGAGGAAGCTCAAAAATATGTCACACGTATTCGTAAATCAAAAATCAGCTACGAAGTACGCATCGTTTCAAGTAATGTAAACATCCCCTATTGATATTAGACCAATGGAAGAAAACATCGAAAAATTAGAACAACTACAATATCACTATCACGAGATACTCAAACTATTAGGTGAAGATGCAGAACGCGAAGGTCTGCTAAAGACCCCGTTACGTGTAGCAAAGGCCATGCAAACACTTACTAGAGGATATACCATGGACGCTAAGGCTGTGCTTAACTCTGCAAAGTTCAGCGAGCCCTACAATCAAATGGTAATTGTGAAAGACATCCATTTCTATTCACTTTGCGAGCACCACATGTTGCCATTTTACGGTAAAGTACACGTAGCCTATATTCCCAATGGATACATAACAGGGCTTTCAAAAATAGCACGCGTAGTAGACATTTTCTCTCATCGACTTCAAGTACAGGAACGTATGACAATGCAGATAAAAGATTGCATTAACGATGCTCTTTCGCCACTCGGTGTGATGGTTGTAGTAGAAGCTCAACACATGTGTATGCAAATGCGTGGAGTTGAAAAAGACAATTCGGTCACAGTAACCTCTGATTTCTGCGGTGCTTTTACTCAAGCTAAAACTCGATCTGAATTTCTGCAACTAATAGGTAAGAAGTAAACGATTACCTAATACGATTACGCCCTTATACTAGCTTCATCGAGATTTTTCATTTATTTCTGAAGAATTAGATTCAAGCTATTACAATAAAAACGCTGTCTAAACG
>CAVKKI010000176.1:0-5549 GCA_963656725.1 Oribacterium sp.
CCGTTGTACGAGCGTACACCGACCGTTGTACGAGCGTACACCGACCGATGTACGAGCGTACACCGACCGATGTATAATCGTACACCGACCGATGTACGCCAACCTACATGGCTTCTAAGAAAAACTCTCAAGCCGACGCAAGCTCTTGGGGGGCGACGCGTCTCGCGTCGGGGCAAGCACAGGCGCTAGCTGTAATACACACAAAAAAAACGCTAGGGGCAATGAGTTTTTTGCCTCTAGCGTTTTATTTTTTAGGGGAGGGCTTTTGTGCTTGCCCCGACGCGGGACGCGTCGCCCCCCAAGAGTTTGCGTTTCTTCTCAAAAAATTCACTCTAACACTTCGAGCGCCTCTTTGCAGAGGTAGGGCTTGATTTTGTCGTAGGGAACGACGAACGTTACGAGGCCCACGGCGTAGCTTGCAATTTCATATTGCTGATAGGTGAACTCCACACCGCTCTTTTTCAGCGTGGGGGTGCAGGCGGGCAAGGGGATGTGGCCGTCGTCGGGCAGGAAGAGGTGGCTCTTGTAGTCCTTCTCGGCATTCTCCACACCGCAGTCCTTCAAATAGCTAATCACGCCTTGGCGCAGCAACGGCTGCAAAGCACGCACTTTGGTGGTGTCAACGGTTTGCGAAAGTGCGCGGTAGGTGCGCTTGCTAATGTTCGTTTCTTGATAAAAGTAAGAGCCGTGAGCGCCGCCTAAGTAAACCTCACTGCCCGTGCCGTAGGTTACGTAGCCCGCGGTTTCTTCCACCTTCTTTACTTTTACGTCGCAGTGGTAGCGAGGAATCCACTCGCGGTCGGTCATCTCGTTCATTGTTTCTTTTTGCTCGGCCACGAAAAAGCGCTTGCTTCCCTCGGCGTAGTGTTTCACTAGGGCATCGCATTTTTCAAGACTGCCTTTATAGAGGGGGTAGCCCTTGGGGGCGTCTTCACTAGCGGTGTAGGGCACGTAAACGCTGGCCAACTCTTTCGCAATAAACTGCTTCACGCCTTGCGCCAAGCTGTCGGTTTGCTGCGGATAGTCCACCTCAAACGAGCAGTCGATGGTGGAGTCTTGCTTGGTGGTGTAGGTGAAAGCCGGCGAGGTGACCAAGGTGTCGCTCTCGGTGGTCACGGCTACGGTGTCGGCCGCGGGGCTAACGGGTTGTGCGCTCTGCTTGCAGCTATTGCTCGAACAAAGCATCACGGCCAGCAGCAAGGTGCTGCCCGTGAGGTAAAATGTTTTTCTCATTGTGGGGGTTGTTTTATTTTTATTAGTTGAAAATTTTTTCTATTGCTTATCCATTTCGTGAGGAGTTGGCTTTTCCTCGTTTACACGTTCCGCTTTTCTTTGAAAAAAGTTGGCCAAGATGGCGCCCGACACGTTGTGCCACACGCTAAACACGGCGCCAGGCACGGTGGCAAGAGGGTATTGCGCAAAATGCACGGTGGCTAGCGAGGTGGCCAGCCCCGAGTTTTGCATGCCCACCTCAATGGCCACCGTGCGACACTTCTTCTCGCTCATTTTTAGCATGCGGGCCGCGCCGTAGCCTAGCAAATAGCCACACACGTTGTGAAGAATTACCACGAAAAGCACTAGCAGTCCGCAACTAAGCAACCGCGCGGCCGTGGCGCTGACCACCGCTCCCACAATGGCCACAATGGCTAGCGTGGACACAAGCGGCAACACATCGGTGGCGCGCTCGGCGGCGCGCGCAAAAAAGTGGTTCACCACGAAACCCACGGCAATGGGCAAAATCACCACTTGAATGATAGAGAGAAACATGGACCAGAGATTTACGTCGACCGTTTGGCCCGCATAAACATAGGTGAGCAACGGTGTGAGCACAGGGGCTAGCAGCGTTGACACGGCAGTGATGCCCACCGATAGGGCCACATCGCCTTTAGCCAAAAAAGTCATTACGTTTGACGAGGTACCGCCCGGACACGTGCCTACCAAAATTACGCCAATGGCCAGTTCCACGGGCAAGTGAAACGCTTGCGTCAGCGCAAAGGCCACGAGGGGCATGATAATGAACTGCGCCAAGGTGCCAATCACCACCTCTTTGGGGTGACTAAACACAATGCGAAAGTCGGAGGGCTTGAGCGTGAGGCCCATGCCAAACATCACCACGCCCAAAAGGGGATTGATGTAGCTTGTTTTAATCCAGCTCACAGAGCTAGGCAGCAACAAGGCAAGCAAGGCCATTGCAATCACAAGGTAGGCCATGTATTTGCTCACGAAGGCTGAAATTCGTCGTAACTTTTCCATAAATTGGGGGTCTCTTTATATGGCAGAATGGGTAGAGTTAGAGCACCTCTTTTAAATAGGCCGCCGTGTAGCCTTTGCCTTGGGCCACAATTTGCTCGGGAGTGCCTTCGGCCACTAGCAGTCCGCCTTCGCGTCCGCCCTCGGGGCCAAGGTCAATTACGTGGTCGGCACACTTAATTACGTCGAGGTTATGCTCAATAATCACAAGGCTGTGTCCGCGCTCAATCAAAGCGCTGAAGGCTTTGAGCAAGCGGTGAATGTCGTGAAAGTGAAGGCCGGTGGTGGGCTCGTCGAAAATGAAAAGGGTGGGCACGGTGCGCTCTTGGCCCAAATAGTAGGCCAACTTCACACGCTGGTTCTCACCCCCTGAAAGCGTGGAGCTCGACTGGCCTAGCTTAATGTAGCCTAGGCCAACGTCTTGCAACGGCTGCAGGCGTTTCACGATTTTCGAGTTGTTGTGTTGGGCGAAAAATTCAATGGCTTGGTTCACCGTCATCTCCAAAATGTCGTGAATGTTTTGCCCCTCATACTTCACCTGCAACACGTCGCTCTTGAAGCGCATGCCGTGGCAGCTTTCGCACTCTAGCACGAGGTCAGCCATAAATTGCATCTCTACCTTCACTGTGCCCTCGCCCTTACACTCTTCGCAGCGTCCGCCTTCGGCGTTAAACGAGAAGTAGGCCGGGGTGTAGTCCATCTGTTGCGCCAAGGGCTGCGAGGCCATGAGTTTGCGTATTTCGTCGTAGGCTTTCACATAGGTCACGGGGTTGGAGCGCGAGGAACGGCCAATGGGATTTTGATCTACAAACTCCACAGCTTGCACGGCGTCGATGTCGCCCGTGAGGCGCGTAAATTCGCCCGGGCGGTCGGCCACCTCGTCTTTCATGCGCTTTAGGGCGCGGTAGAAGATGTCGCGCACGAGCGTTGACTTACCCGAGCCGCTCACGCCCGTCACCACCGTCATCACGTCGAGCGGAAACTTCACGTTGAGGCCCTTGAGGTTGTTGGCGCGAGCGCCCTCAACGGTGATGTAGCGATTCCACGCGCGGCGGCTCGTGGGGGTGGCAATGTGCTCTTTGCCGTAGAGGTAGTTGAGCGTGTGTGAGCGATAGAGCCCAGTGGCTTCGTCGAAGTGGGCAAACGAGCGGTCCACTTGACTCTCGTCGGGTAAATAAGGCCCGCTATACACCACTTCACCGCCTAGGCGACCCGCTTCGGGACCTATATCGATGAGGTAGTCGGCCGAGCGCATAATCTCTTCATCGTGTTCCACCACAATCACCGTGTTGCCTAGGTTGCGCAGTTCCTTCAACACGCCAATAAGTTGCGCCGTGTCGCGAGGGTGAAGCCCGATGCTCGGTTCGTCGAGAATGTAGAGCGAGCCAACCAATGAGGAGCCGAGCGAGTTGGCCAGGTTGATGCGCTGGCTTTCACCGCCCGAGAGCGAGTTGGAAAGGCGGTCGAGGGTGAGATAATCCAGTCCCACTTCCTTCAAAAACTTTAGCCGGTTTTTAATTTCCGTGAGCAACCGCTTGCTCACGGCGGCCTCGTGTTCGTTCAGTTGTAGCTGCTCAAACAAAGGGTATAGCTCTTTGATGGGCATGCGCACGAGTTCCGTAATGGTGTGGCCGTCCACCTTCACATAGTCGGCATCGGGCTTTAGCCGGGAGCCGTGACACACGGGGCACTCTGTGCGACCGCGATAGCGGGCAAGCATCACGCGATACTGAATTTTATATTGGTTGTGCTCCAACATGTGAAAGAAGGCGTCAATGCTCACCTGCTCTTCTTGGGGCAGGGCTTGCTCGGCAGCATCGCCGTGCCAAAGGGTGTCTTTCTGCTTCTGCGTGAGCTTGTAATAGGGTTCGAAAATGGGGAAGTTGAGTTTTTTGCGCTCGCAGCGCCTTATAAATTCATAGAGCCACTCACTCATCTTCTCACCTCGCCAACACATCACCGCGCCGTCCATCAGGCTTTTCGAGGTGTCGGGAATGACGAGGCTTTCGCTAATGCCCATCACCCGGCCAAAGCCCTCGCAACAACTGCAAGCGCCCACGGGCGAATTGAAAGAAAACATGTTGTCGCTGGGCTCGCGAAAGGTGAGGCCATCGGCCTCGAAGCGAGTGGAGAAGGTGTGAAGAATGCGCGCGGGATAGAAACGGAGCGCACAAGTGCCGTCGCCCTCGAAAAAGGCGGTCTCGGCCGAGTCGGCCAGGCGCGACTGCGTGCTTTTTTCATGGTTCACCGACAGGCGGTCGATGAGCAGGGATATTTGTGAAAGCGTGAGCTCTTGAGCGGGGCGCTCGTTGGTTTTTTCTATGGCCGTTTCCTTTGTGCAGTCGGCCGTCTCTTTTGTGTTGTCGGTGGTTTTCTCGGCTTCGTCAGTCACTTGCGGAGCATCGGTCACCACCACTTCGCCCGCCTTAAGCCGTTCTAAAAAATCCTCAATGCGCACCATCTCGCCCTCTACGTCGAGGCGCGAAAGGCCTTGCTGAAGGTCGATCTGCAATTGGCGCGCGAGCGAGCGCCCTTGGCGAATGCGCATGGGCGAAAGCACGGTGAAACGCGTGCCCTCGGAGTAGCTCAGCATGCAGTCTACCACGTCTTGCACGGTGTGGCGCTTCACTTCCACTCCGCTCACTGGCGAGAACGTGTGGCCCACTCGGGCGAAGAGCAAACGCAGGTATTCGTAAATCTCGGTGCTAGTGCCCACCGTAGAGCGGGGGTTGCGGCTCGTCACCTTCTGCTCAATGGCAATGGCGGGGGGCAGCCCCTTGATGTAGTCGCACTCGGGCTTGTGCATACGCCCGAGGAATTGCCGGGCATAGGCCGAAAGGCTTTCCACATAGCGCCGCTGGCCCTCGGCATAAAGCGTGTCGAACGCCAACGACGACTTGCCCGAGCCCGACAATCCCGTCACAACAATCAACTTGCCGCGCGGAATGTCGAGGTCCACGTTTTTCAGATTATTTACTCGGGCTCCTTTCACCTGTATCGTTTCGTTCTTCATTGTGTTGAGGGCTTGAAAAATATTATTGATCGATTTGCAAAATTACTTATTTGTTTCGGCATATCACGCATAAGCCACTCCTTTCTCTTTTTCCACACCTAGCTTACACTCTTAGGCGGGTAGTTTCGTAAAAAATGGCAGCTGAATTTTGCCATAAGGCAGAGGCTTTTCATTAGAAAGGCGGAGTTATTTTATTAGACGGAAGTTGTTTTCTTCAAAAGTGAGCCGTTTTTTTTCGAACGTCATCTCATAAAAAGCGAGTGGTTTCAGCCAAAAACAAAACACC
>CAVKKI010000177.1:0-5540 GCA_963656725.1 Oribacterium sp.
AACTACGCAAACACTCGTGCTCCTAGCAATGCTTTTGCTCTTTCAGAGCGACGTTTCCGCTAGCGTTTAAACCCAGGGCGCCGCTTCGCTTGCCCTGGGCTAGGTGCATGCATTGGGCTTTCAGCCCGCCCTTAAAGGTGGTTTTATAAATCCTATTTCAGAACAGTAGAATACTAAAATCAAAATTCCTAGAACCGCCCTTAAATGTAAGAGCCGCGAGCAGACCCACAAATTATCGCGTCTACGTTTGTGAATTACAGAAGAAAACATTACTTTTGCCTTTCGTAAACACACTCTCAAAAACAAACACGACATGAAACTTGCACTGATTGGCTACGGAAAAATGGGCCACATGATTGAAAACATAGCCCGCAGCCGCGGACACGAAATTGTTAGCATCATCGATGTTGACAACCTCAACGACTTTGAAAGCGAGGCTTTCCGTTCGGCCGAAGTGGCAATAGAATTTACCAACCCCACCGCCGCCTACGGCAACTACCTGCGCGCCTGGAAGCAAGGCGTGAAAGTGGTGAGTGGCAGCACGGGCTGGCTCAAAGAGCATGAGGCCGACGTGCGACGCGCTTGCCAAGAAGAGGGACACACCCTGTTTTGGGCCTCGAATTTCTCGCTCGGCGTGGCCATTTTCTCTGCCGTAAACAAATATTTGGCGCGCATTATGAACGCCTACCCCACCTACGACGTGAGCGAGGTGGAAACACACCACATTCACAAACTCGACGCTCCGAGCGGCACGGCCATCACCCTAGCCGAACAGGTGTGCGCCGAACTCGACCGCAAAGAGGGTTGGGTGAAAGGCCAAGTGACAAACCCCGACGGCAGCACCACGGGCAGCAAGGAGCAACCCGCCAACTTGTTACGCATCGACGCTATTCGCGAAGGCGAGGTGCCGGGCATTCACACCTTGACCTACAACTCAGAAGCCGACATGATTCAAATTACGCACTCGGCCCACAATCGCTCGGGCTTTGCCTTGGGTGCCGTGTTGGCAGCTGAATTTACCGCCACCCACGAGGGACTGCTCACCACCGACGATCTTTTTCAATTTTAGTTTCTGAGGCAATTCTCCCCTCGCCCAAAGTTCTTTTCAAAAAAACTGACAATTAAAGAAAACGATGATATTCAAACAGAAGAATCAAGCAGGCAAAGAAGCCAACACCAAGCGACGCCCCGCATGGATTAGCTTTGCCATCACCACCGTGCTCTACCTCTGCTTTCTCTATTGGGTAGGCTCGTGGTGGGGACTGATTGTGATGCCCCTCATCTACGACCTCTACATTTCGAGAAAAATTAATTGGGGATGGTGGCGCGAACCCGAAGTGGGGCCCGCCACACGCTTCATCATGAGCTGGGTAGACGCCATTGTGTTTGCCTTGGTGGCCATCTACTTCCTCAACCAATTCTTCTTTCAAAACTTCGTCATCCCCTCGTCCTCGCTCGAGAAAACATTGCTCACGGGCGACTACCTGTTGGTGTCGAAACTCTCTTACGGCCCACGCATTCCGCAAACGCCACTCTACATGCCGCTCACGCAACACACGCTGCCCCTCGTTAATTGCCGCAGCTACATCAATTGGCCGCACTGGGACTATCGCCGCGTGAAGGGACTGGGTCAGGTGCAGCTCAACGACATCGTGGTGTTTAACTACCCCGCTGGCGACACCGTGGCTCTTAACCAACAAAATCAAGACTACTATCGCATGGCCTACCAAATGGGCGACCAAATTTTAGGACAACAACCCACTAATCCTGGCGAACAAGGCACACTGGCCACCGCTTCGATGAAGCCCAACATGAGCTACGAAGAGCAGCAAGCCCTCTACGGCAGACTCTACGCCGCCGGCACGGCCTACATGAAGGAGCAGCCCGAACAATTCGGCGACATCGTGGCCCGCCCCACCGATCGACGCGAAAACTACGTGAAGCGCTGCGTGGGATTGCCTGGACAGACCCTACAAATTCGCAACAACATTGTCTACCTCGACGGCAAGGCCAACCTTGAACCCGAAAATGTGCAATATGCCTACAAGGTGACCTTTAAGCAAGATCTGCCCATCGATGTAAAGAAAGAATTGGGCATTACCGACGAAGACCTCTACACTTTGCGCGACGGACAGACCTCGTGGATGCCCCTTACCCGACAGGTGAAGCAGGCTCTAAGTCAGCGCAAAGACCTCGTGGAAAGCATTGCTCCCGCTGAGCCCACCGCCGACTGGCTCTATCCGCAAAACATGCAGAAAACGTGGACCACGGCCAACTACGGTCCTATTTGGATTCCGAAGAAAGGCGCCACGCTAAAGCTCACCCTTGCCAATCTGCCCATCTACGAGCGCCCCATCCGCGTGTATGAGGGCAACGACTTGAAGGTGGTGAACGGCAAAATCTTAATTAACGGAAAGCCCGCCAACTCCTACACCTTTAAGCTCGACTACTATTGGATGATGGGCGACAACCGCGACAATTCCGCCGACTCACGTTTCTGGGGCTTCGTGCCCGAAGACCACATTGTGGGCAAGCCCTTGTTTGTGTGGCTCTCGCTCGACCCCGACTACGGATGGTTTGACGGACACGTGCGCTGGAACCGCTTCTTTAAGCGCGTGTGGGACATTAAATAATTCCCCCTCCCACCTGTGTGCGCCGCCCAGGCGAAGCCTCAACCCTAAGAACCGAAACACATGGCACGAACAGAGTTTCGACTACTACGCAGAAAGCACCTCAACTCTTCCCCTTCCGCTCAGAAAGGGAAGTGGACACTGCGCCCCCTGCCCTATGTAGTGGCTCTGTTGCTCTTACTGGCCGTGCGTTTCTTCTTGCTCAGCCACATTCAGTTGCCCACGGGCAAACACGCCCTAGTGAGCCTTACCTACTATGGGCTGCGCTTGCCCGGCGAAAGGCTTTGGGGGTACCACCGATGGGGTTACTACTTGCCCGAGCGAGGCGACAGCCTAGTGTTTACCTCTCACAGCGCAACGGGCGGCGAACTGACCCTTGTGGGCCGATGCGACGCTCTGCCGGGCGAAACCATTTGGATTGACCCCGTGAGGCAGAAGGTAATTCCCGGTCGCACCTCGCCCGATGCGCAACCCATTCTCTTGCCGGGGCGCAATCGAAGCGTACGCGTTACGCCCTACAACGCCCGGCTTTTAGTCTACCTTATGCAACACTTTGAGCAATGCCAAAACGTGCGCATCAACGCACGAGGCCAACTAGAGCTCGACGGGTTGCCCATGACACAAGTGCAACTGCTCGACAATTACTATTGGGTGGAAATGCGTCCCGACTCTTTCGTCATCGTGCCCCACCGCGACCTCATTGGCAAAATGCTCACTGCAGACAACGACTAACGGGTGCGCCCCTCCCCATCCACTTCACACAAATCAGAACAATGAACTCCCCCTCACTGATACTACCCACCACCTATCTCGGCCCCGTGCAAAAATATGCTCATTTGATGGCAGCCCACGAGTGGGTGGAAGATTGGGGAGAGCACTATGTGAAGCAAACCTATCGCAACCGCTGCTACATTGCCACGCCCACTGGGCCGCAAGCCTTAACACTGCCCGTGGCACGCAACGGAGCAAGTCATTGCCTAACGGGCGAACTCTTGCTTTCCGACCACGGCAACTGGCAACACCAACATTGGAACGCTTTGGTGTCGGCCTACGAAAACAGTCCGTTCTTCGAATACTATGCCGACGATTTCTACAGCATATATCAGCAATCGTTTCGCACGCTTACAGAACTGAACGATGCTTTCGACCAACTGATTTGTTCGTTGCTCTGCATAGAACTGCCGAAACAAGTGAGCCGCACCTACGTCACGGCCACGCCCGAACAGTTCGACTTGCGCCCCGTGCTCACACCTAAAGCCGCCCCCGAGATCGACCCAGCATTCTGCCCCGCGCCCTACTATCAAGTGTTTAAAGAGCGCACTGGCTTTTTGCCCAACCTCAGCATCGTTGACTTGCTCTTTAACATGGGCACGGAAAGCCGCCTCGTGTTGCGCGACAGTCTAAGAGCGGAACACAAACTGGCATAAAGCGCATACACCGAATCATTCCTTATTAATTAGAAAACATTGGGCGCACGGCCTAGCCAACACGCCCCACGATAAATACACAAAGACAAAATGGCTCAAAAACCTAGCATTCCCAAAGGAACACGCGACTTCGGCGCCGTAGAAATGGCTCGCCGCAACTATATTTTCAACACCATTCGTGAGGTGTATGCCCTCTACGGATTCCGCCAAATCGAAACCCCCGCCATGGAGAACCTATCCACCCTCATGGGCAAATATGGCGAAGAGGGCGACAAGCTGCTCTTTAAAATTTTAAACTCGGGTAACTTCCGTGGTGAGGTGTCGACCGAGGAATATAGCGAGAAAAACGCTGCGCAACTGGCCGCCCGTTTCTGCGAGAAGGGATTGCGCTACGATTTGACCGTGCCCTTCGCCCGCTATGTGGTGCAACACCGCGACGAACTACAAATGCCTTTTAAGCGCTATCAAATTCAACCCGTGTGGCGTGCCGACCGTCCGCAGAAGGGCCGCTACCGCGAATTTTATCAATGCGACGCCGACGTGGTAGGCTCCGACTCATTGCTTAATGAGGTGGAGTTGATGCAGATTGTAGACGAGGTGTTTACTCGCTTCGGCATTCGCGTTTGCATTAAAATAAACAACCGCAAAATTCTTAGCGGCATTGCCGAGATTATTGGTGCGGCCGACAAAATTGTAGACATCACCGTGGCTATCGACAAACTCGACAAAATTGGCCTTGACAAGGTGAACGAGGAACTCCGCGAAGTGGGATTGAGCGAAGAGGCAGTAGAGAAGCTGCAACCCATCATTTCACTTTCGGGAACAAATGAAGAGAAACTCGAAACCATGCGTCAGGCCCTGGCTCAGAGTGAAACAGGACTAAAAGGCGTGGAGGAAGTGGCTTTCGTGTTAGAAGCGCTCAAGGCAAGCGAACTGCGCAACAAGCTAGAGCTTGACCTCACTCTGGCCCGCGGCCTCAACTACTACACAGGCTGCATTTTTGAAGTGAAGGCCCTCGACGTGCAAATTGGCTCTATCACAGGCGGTGGTCGTTACGACAACCTCACGGGCATATTCGGCTTGCCCGGACTGAGCGGTGTGGGCATTTCTTTCGGTGCCGACCGCATTTACGACGTGCTCACGCAACTCGACCTTTATCCAGCCGAAACAAACTCGGGCGCACGCATCCTCTTCATCAACTTCGGCGCCACCGAAGCCGCTCACTGCCTCAAGTTGGCCGCAGCCATCCGCAAAGCGGGCATCTCAGCCGAAGTGTATCCCGACTCGGTGAAAATGAAAAAGCAAATGAGCTATGCCAACGCACACAAAGTGCCCTTCGTGGCCCTTGTGGGCGAGAGCGAAATGGCCGAGGGCAAAATAGCCCTTAAAAACATGGAAACCGGCGAGCAGAAAAGCCTCACGCTTGAGGAGGTGATTAGCACAATTGGCTAAACTCTAGAGGCGACGCAAGTAGCTCCGGGGG
>CAVKKI010000178.1:0-5536 GCA_963656725.1 Oribacterium sp.
AGTTGCCGACGCGGGACGCGTCGCCCCCTGGAACTGCAAGCATCAGTGCAAGCAACAAAAATTGCTGCTTGCACTGCTGAAACGCTTGATAATCAATGGTAGTGCAAGCAACTAGTGCAAGTAACAGCAAATAGTGTAACTAAACTTTCTGGGGGGGAGAGTGGAGATATTAGAAGAAATAACAAGAAAAAATGAATGAAATAATGAATGGCCATTGGTGGGCATTAATGTTTATGAAAAAATCTTCAGAACGGGATGAGAAATTGCGCATTGCGCAAATTGTTTTTTCACATTAATGTTCGCCAATGACCATTAATTATTTCATTCATTCTTTATTTTCTAAAATCCTTTTAGAGAGTTGCCACTAGCGTTGCTTTTTAAGCCGACGCGAGCCGCGTCGCCCCCACTGACGAGGAGGGGGGCTAGTGAGTTTTTACTAGTGGCTTGATAGGAAAAACTAGTGGCTTAAGTGTGCTTCACTAGTGGCTTAATAGGAAAAACTAGTGGCTTGATAGTGAAAACGACTTAAGACGCTGATTTTCAACGATAAAGGAGTGTGTTTTGAAAAAGGGCGGAAAAAAGGAATGCGAATGAGGAAGAAAACGCTGATTAAAAAAGAAAGGAGAGAAATCGGGTGGTGTTCGATTGCTTTTGCTCCAATTCATCGCGCATTCTTTGGCAGGCCATTTTAAAGAAGAAGCGAATGAGGTGTTCGTCGGTGCCTTCGCGGCGAATGAGTCGGAGCGCGGCGATGTATTCAGCTCGGGCTTGAGAGGGAATGATGAGCAAGGGGTGGCCCATGCGTAGCAAAATGTAGTTGCTCATGAGGCGACCAGTGCGCCCGTTGCCGTTGCGGAAGGGGTGAAGATACTCGAAAAATCCGTGAAAACGGGCGGCCAAAATAAGGGGGTGAGCCTTCGCATTGGCGATGGCGGCTTCGGTGGAGGCTAGCAGTTGAGGCACTTTGGCCACAAGCATCTCATGGTTGCCAAACACGGTGTCGCCGGCAGCCATGTCGGTGGTGGTGTATTGGCCTGGGGTGGCGTCGGGGGCACGATAAGTGAGGGTGTGAAGGGTGACACGACGGTTGATTTCCTTAAGCAACTCTTCAGTGAGCGGTTGTTGCGTGTGTTGCATGAGGTGTTCGAAGGCGTTGAAATGATCGAGCATTTCGAAGGCCTCGAATAGCGTTTTGCCCGAGGGAATCATGCCCAAGCCTTTCTCTTTCAACTCGCGCGAATCGTCCACAGAAAAAGAGTTGCCCTCAATGGCGCACGAGAGGGTGGAGAAGAGCACTTCGTTGTAGTCGGCATACTCTTCTCGGCTCATTTTGCTCACAATTTGCGCTTGATAGCGTAATCGCAAATCTTCATACTCCTTTATTTCTGTTTCAAATGCCATTGAGTTTTTTTGTTGTTAGTTATCGGCGGGAATGGGGGATTGAAAAAAGTTTGTTTGGGTGGAAAACTTCTACACGCTAGGCAGGGAGTGTCCGTTGATTTTGCGGTAGAGGTCGAGCGCATACACATCGGTCATGCCGCTGAGGTAGTCGAGCACGGCCATGAGGCGGTCGCCGCGGCGTGGGGCGTGCACTTCATATTGCGACGACACTTGCTGCAAGAGCAGTTGCGAGTAGGCTTTTTCGGGTGCCATCACGGCATCGGTGATGAGTTCGAGCAGGGTGTAGATAATGCGGTAACCGGCCAAGTCAACGTCGGTTACTTCGCGGCAGCGGTAGATGCGGTTGGCGGCCACTTGCTCGCAGGCTTTGTAGGCTTCGCTTAGGGGCGAGGGCAAGTGGTCGATGAGTGAGCCTTCGAAAGTGCCGCTTAGAATTTCCGCTTCATGCTCTACGAAAATGTGTACGCAAGCGCGCTCAAGGGCGTTGATGACGCATGAACGGAAGTAGACGATTTGGTCGTCGACGTCGGTGTCGGTGGCGTAGCGGCGGCGCAAGGCTTCGCGCTCTTGCGGAGCGAAGAAAGCAAGAAAGAGTTGCTGCGTTTGCTCGTCGGAGAGAAGACGGAGTTTGTGAGCGTCTTCAATGTCCATAATTTCGTAGCAAATGTCGTCAGCCGCCTCTACGAGGTAGACTAGCGGATGGCGGGCGTAGCGACGGGCGCCGCCGGGAAAGGGGGTGAGCTCTTTAATGCCTAACTCCTCGGCAATGTGCTCGTAGGTGTAGCGCTCGGCTTCGAAAAAGCCGAACTTGGGCTTGCGTGTAGCGCCGTCGGATCCGTAGGGATATTTCACGATGGAGGCTAGGGTGGAGTAGGTCATAACGAATCCGCCACGGCGTCGGCCGTTGAAGTGGTGGGTGAGCAAACGAAAGGTGTTGGCGTTGCCGTCGAAGCGGGTCACGTCGGTCCATTCAGCCTCTGAAAGTTCTTCGCCTTCGGGGGTGACCAAATCATACAACTCTCGGCCTCGGCCTTCGCTAAAGTAGGTGCGAATGGCGCGCTCGCCCGAGTGGCCGAAGGGTGGGTTGCCCATGTCGTGGGCTAGGCAGGCTGCGCTAACAATGGCCCCCATGCTGCTTAGGGCCGATTGGCGCAGTTCGGGGTGGCGCTCTATGAGCAGCCGGCTCACGTCGGTGCCTAGTGAGCGGCCCACGCTCGACACTTCGAGGCTGTGCGTTAGGCGGTTGTGCACAAACACGCTGCCGGGAAGGGGGAACACTTGCGTTTTGTTTTGCATGCGTCGGAAGGCGGCCGAGAAGATGAGGCGGTCGTAGTCGCGTTGAAACTCCGTGCGCAATTCTTCAATGGGTTTTGCCACGTGTTCTTTCCCCAAGCGTTTGGAGGAGATGAGTGTGTGCCAGTTCATAAGGTTCATATCAGTGTGCTGCTTTTGGGCTGGTTGAGGGTTGGGCGCGAAGGGATAAGGAGCATTGCTTCGGCTTCGGCCCAAGAAAAAAGCGATTATGCTGCAAAAGTCGGCAAACTTCGTGTAATTGACAAGCGTTTATGTGCCAAAATCGTTGCTGCGTGCCGTAATTTGGCTTGAAATGTCAGTTTTTTTAAAATAATTGGGATGGTCTGTGCAAGGTTTTGCCCTTTTGCTTGTTTCTTAGTTGAAGCTTCGCAAAAACGAATCACGCAAAATATCAGATAATAAAGTATAGTATATAAATAATCATGAAACGAATCAACTTTTTCATAAGCACGATGTTGAGCGGTGTGCTGGTTGCAGGCACACTGCTTGGCACCGTTTCGTGTCGCACAAGCCGCTGCGCCACCGAGCAAAAGCAGGGCGTGACGGAAAGTGTGGCCTACACCGTGGCCAATCACTACTTTGTGCGCAACGATGTGCAAACCTATAAAAACCAAGTGATCACCTCGCAGCAAGATTTCGACGCTCTGTTTGGCGCGGCTGCCGTGATGGGCGAGGGCGGACTGCCCACCGCTATCGACTTTACGCGTCAGGCCGTGGTGGTGTTGATGCACGCTCCTGTGAAATCAGATATGGAATTGAAGGTGAAAAGTTTGTCTGTTGAGAAGGGTAAACTTTGCCTGCATTATGCCGAGGTGGTGAAGCATGCTTCGCTATCTTACTCGCAAACGCCGCTGACGATGCTTGTGGTTGACAAATCGCTTGTGTCTGATGGCGTGACGTTTAAGAAAGACTAAACGAATGATTCCTCCAGAAAAGTCTGTTTTATATAAGTAGAGCTTTAAGTTTATCGTGTTTGCTTGAGGCTATGAATGGTGGCTGTTAGAGTCTTTATGTTAGGCTCTAACAGCTTTTTTGCGTTGATTGCTTGTGGTTATAAAAGGCTTGCCATGTAGAGAGGCAAGCAGATGATGCCCTCTTTCACTTCTACATCGGCCGTGTGTAGCACGTAACATTCGGCCAGCATGGGGCCATATTTCGCCTTGAGTTTGTTGAGAGAGGTGGTTTTGTAGTTTTTTCCCGACTTCACTTCAATCGGCGAGATGTTGTGTCGGCTAGTGATGACGGGTTTGCTGATGAGAAAGTCAATCTCCATTCGTTCGTCAGCACTCTCTGCCGAGTTTTTTGAATAGAAAAAGAGTTTGTGACCCGCGGTCTTTAGCATTTGCGCCACGATGTTCTCCACCAACATGCCTTCGTTCACCTCAAGTTTTCCCAATGCCAATTTCAAGTAGAGCTCATTGCCCATAATTGTTTTGAGATCGAAGGCGTGACTCACCAGCAACCCTGTGTCGGCCATGTAGCACTTCAGTGTGGTACGCTCTTCGTTGAGGCGAAGGCCGATGTCGGGCGAGGTGGAGTTGTAGCAAATGTTTATCACTCTCGTCTCGGCTAGCCAGAAGAAAGAAGATTCGTATTCGCGATAGCGTGCCTTGTCGCTGAGAGTGGCCAAGCGGAATTTCTTTTCATGGCGGCTTAGGGCGGAGGGAATTTCGTCGAAAATGGCTTTTACTTTCGTTTCGTTGCCCACGGCATATTTCTCAATGTCGGTTTTGTAAAGTGCGAGAATGTTGCGCTTCACACGGTCCACTTTCAAAAAATCGTTGGTTTCTACGTATTCGGCCACGGCTTGTGGCATTCCGCCCACAATGAGGTAGTGACGAAAGTAGTCCATGGCCTTGCGGTGAAGCGGCCCAAGGGGTTGCTTCTTCTCATAGCAGGTACGAATGAAGGTCATTAATTGCTCGTTGCCCATGGCCCAAAGAAATTCTTCGAAATCCATGGGGTGCATGTCGATGCGCTCTTCTTCTGAGGGGATGACAATGTCTTTTACATTGCGGTTGATGCTCACGAGCGAGCCCGTTTCGATGTAGTCGTAGCGCCCGTCTTTAACCAAATATTTAATGGCGGCTCGCGCTTTGGGGTAGAGTTGCACCTCGTCGAACACAATGACGGAGTGGCGCGAATGAAGCGTGACGTTGAAATAGAGGGCAAGGTAGCTGAAGAAGTTGTCGAGATTTTTTAAATGTTTCTCGAAAATCTCCATCAAGTCATCGTCGGCATTATTAAAATCAACTAGAATGTACGACTCGTACTCTTGTTTAGCAAACTGCTCCACGATGTAGCTTTTGCCTATGCGGCGTGCTCCATCGATAAGGAGTGCCGACTTACCCTCGGATTGCTGCTTCCAACGGAGCATTTCGTTATAAATTTTTCTCTTCATAGACTGCGCAAATCACGTTTTGATGACTAAAAATAACCTCTAAAATCACGTTTTGACGACTAAAATGGCGGCCAATTATCACGTTTTGAAGACTAAATTAGGGGCAAAAAATCACGTTTTGACGATTTTTGGTATGGCAAAGGTACAAATAACTGCGCTAATTGATGAGGTGAATTGCTTGTTTTTCAGAAAGATATGACGCTGGAAATGGAAAATAAACGAAATGACAACCTTGTGAGACGGATGTAATCGGGGATAAGGACGAATTTCTAATGATGTGTTTTTATAAAAGAGGAGAGCTATTAATGGGTGGTGCGTGGCTCTCCCACAGATTGAATTTCAAGGATGACGTTATCCACAAGATAGAGATCGCTCATAAGGTAGAGCAGGGAGCGTTCATCGTGAAGAAGTTCGTTCGTT
>CAVKKI010000179.1:0-5438 GCA_963656725.1 Oribacterium sp.
AGCTTAGGGGGTATTGTATGCAGAGGTTGCATGCAAAACTTCTGAAAACAGAAATAAACACGAAATACAAACACATTTATTTATAACAAACAACACATGAAGAAAATCGCTTTATGGATGCTTTCCGCAGTGCTTTTGGCATCTTGTGGTAGTAAGTCGACCCAAATGGGTGAGGCTAGCAATGACTTCGCAGTAATCACCGTGCAAACCACGGCTGCTGACCTTAAAACGTCTTATCCTGCCACAATTAAAGGTATGCAGGATATTGAAATCCGTCCGAAAGTCTCTGGCTATTTGGTGAAACTACTCGTTGATGAAGGTTCGACTGTTCGTAAAGGTCAGCCTTTGTTTTTGATTGATTCTGAGAGCTATCGTGCTGCCGTGAAGGCCGCTCAAGCTCAAATTCGCGTGTGTCAGGCCAACATTGCTACGCAGAAGTTGACTGTTGACAACAAGCGTATGCTCTTCAAGCAGAACATCATTTCAAACTACGACTTGAAGATGGCTGAAAACACTCTTGCATCTTATGAAGCACAATTGGCCGCTGCTGAAGCTCAACTTCAAAGCGCCCAAGACAATCTTCGTTGGTGTACCGTAACTAGCCCTGCCGATGGTGTGGTAGGTTCTATTCCTTACCGTGTGGGAAGTTTGGTAAGCAGTCAGTCGGCTGAAGCTTTGACTACCGTGTCGAACATTTCTAAAATGTATGTTTACTTCTCTATGACAGAGAAACAACTTCTCGCTCTGACTCGTGAGGCTGGTGGCATTAACGCAGCCATTAAAAAAATGCCCGCAGTAGGTTTGGTTCTTGCCGATGGCACCACTTATAGCCAAAACGGTACGGTTAGTACTGTGAGCGGTGTGATTGACCAAACCACGGGTTCTGTGCAAATGCGCGCCACTTTCGACAATGCTTCTCATGTGCTTCGTTCAGGTGGCACGGGTTCTATTCTCGTTCCCACTCACTCAAACGATGCTATCATGGTTCCCCAAAAGGCCACTTACGACATTCAAGATAAGAAGTTCGTTTACGTAGTAAATGCCGACAAAACGGTTTCTCCTCGCGAAATCACCGTACTCCCTCAGAACGATGGCCAAACTTACGTAGTAAGCAGCGGTTTGCGTTCGGGCGAGCGCATCGTAGTGGATGGTGTAAGCCAACTTAAGAACGGCCAGAAAATTAATCCGATCACTCCCGAGCAAGCTGCTGCTAACCAAAAGAAGGAACAGCAAGCTTTAAAGGATGGTAAGATGCCCGGCCAACACTAATCCGTAAGAATACAAAAAATCCCTTTCATTTTAAGGATGTTGCGATGAGAGCGTATATACATTTCCCTCTCATCACACTTATAATTAAGTAAGAAAATGACTCTAGACAGATTTATCAATAGGCCGGTGCTTTCCACGGTAATTTCTATTGTGATTGTCATATTGGGTGTGTTAGGCTTGACCTCCTTGCCTATTGTGCAATACCCCGACATCGCACCGCCTACCGTGCAGGTGAGCACCACTTATACAGGTGCTAATGCACAAACCGTGTTGAACTCCGTAATCGCCCCCTTGGAGGAGCAGATTAACGGTGTGGAGAACATGGACTATATGACCTCTACGGCCACTAACACGGGTGCTGCTACCATCACCATTACCTTTAAAATGGGTACGGATGCCGATATGGCTGCCGTAAATGTGCAGAACCGTGTGTCGAAAGCACAAGGTTTGTTGCCCTCCGAAGTAACAAAGGTGGGTGTCATCACACAGAAGCGTCAAAACTCAATGTTGATGATTTTCTCCATCTCTGATGAAACGGATAGCTATGATGCAGCTTTCATTGAGAACTATGCCAAAATCAACATCATTCCTCAGATTCAGCGTGTAAAGGGTGTGGGTGATGCCAATGTGATGGGTGCCGACTACTCTATGCGTATTTGGCTCGATCCGCAGAAAATGGCCGAATATCACTTGATGCCCTCCGATATTAGCGGTGTGCTTGCCGAGCAGAACATTGAGGCCGCTCCTGGTAACATTGGTGAACGTGAAAATCAAACCTTCCAATACACTCTTCGTTACAAAGGACGTTTGACCGAGGCCAGTGAGTTTGAAAATATGGTAATCAAGGCCAACACCGATGGCACATTGATTCGTTTGAAGGACGTGGCTCGTGTGGAATTGGGCCGTATGACTTATGCTTACTCTGGTAAGGTAAATGGTCACAAGTCGGTGACCTGTATGATTTCGCAGATGGCGGGCTCTAACGCCACTGAAATTGTGCAAGATTGCGAAAAGTTGCTAAACGATGCTCAGAAAGACCTGCCTGCAGGTTTGAAAATTACCGTAGCACAGAACGTAAACGACTTCCTTTTCGCTTCAATTCATGAAGTAATCAAGACGTTGATTGAGGCTTTTATCCTCGTGTTTATCGTGGTTTACATCTTCTTGCAAGATATGCGAAGCACCATCATTCCTTCGGTGGCAATTCCGGTGGCATTGATTGGTACGTTCTTCGTGTTGTACATCATTGGTTTCTCTATCAACTTGCTTACGCTTTCGGCCATGGTGCTAGCCATTGCTATTGTGGTGGACGACGCCATCGTGGTGGTGGAAGGTGTGCATGCGAAACTCGACCAGGGTTACACATCTTCTAAAAAGGCATCTATCGACGCGATGCGCGAATTAGGCTCAGCGCTTGTTTCCATCACGCTTGTTATGATGGCTGTGTTCGTTCCTGTGAGCTTTATGTCGGGCACGTCGGGTGTGTTCTATCGTCAGTTCGGTTTGACAATGGCCATTGCCATCGGTTTCTCCGCATTGAACGCATTGACCCTTTCACCTGCTCTTTGTGCCATCCTTCTGAAACCTCACAAGGCTCACGGCGAAAACGATTCATTGGGTAAACGCATGGGCGATGCCTACAAAGCAGCCGGACAGACTATGTATCAGCGTTATGCTGAGAGCATTGGTCGCATTCTTCACCCGAGCATCACGCTCATCCTTGTGGTTATTGCCATTCTCGGTCTTATCTTCGGTGGCTTCAGTTTCGAATCGCACCCTGTCATCACGGTTATTCTTTCTATCGTGGCAATCCTTGCTTTCATTGGCTTGACCACGAAGAAATTCCAAAAGTCCTTCAACAACGGCTTCGACAAGATGCAGAAGGGCTATAAGAAACGCGTGCTCACTTTCATTCAGCGTCCTTACCTCTCTTTAGGTCTTGTTGCCTTAAGTATCGCCGGTTTGATTTGGATGATGAACATCACTCCTACAGCCATGGTGCCCAGTGAAGATACGGGTACAATTATGGGTGTTGTTACAATGCCTCCTGGTACTTCTCAAGACCGCACCGAGGCTTATCTTGATAAAGTAGACAGCTTGGTTCGTTCTTGCCCTGCTGTTGAAGTCAGCACCATTGTGTCGGGTTACTCTTTCATTGGTGGTCAAGGACCTTCGTATGGTTCGTTCATCATCAAATTGAAGGATTGGAGCGAACGTAGTATGAAGGAAAGTTCTACGATTATCTTCGCAAACCTCTACCTTCGTTCACGCGACGTGTTCAAAGATGCTCAGGTGTTGTTCTTCCAGCCTCCTATGATTACGGGTTATGGTGTGACCAATGGCTTTACGCTTAACTTGCAAGACCGTACGGGTGGCGATTTGACCAAGTTCTATCAGGTGGCTCAGCAATTCCTTACCGACTTGCAGAAGCGTCCGGAAATTGAATCGGCTCAGACGACCTTCAACACCAACTTCCCTGAATACATGATCGACATCGATGCCGCTAAGTGTAAGCGTGCCGGTTTGTCGCCTAGCGACATCTTGACCACTTTGCAAGGCTATTATGGTGGTTTGTATGCTTCAAACTTCAACCGCTTCGGTAAGATTTATCGTGTAATGATTCAAGGTGAACAGGCTGATCGTGCCAACTATGAGAGCTTGTACAAGATTAAGGTTCGCAATGGTTCGGAAATGGCTCCGATTACAGAGTTCATGACCATTAAGCCTGCTTACGGTCCAGACAACATCAACCGTTTCAACATGTACACCTCAATGGCCGTGAATGGTAACCCCGCTAGCGGTTACACCTCTGGTCAGGCCATCAAGGCTATCCAAGAGGTTGCCGAGCAAAGTTTGCCCACAGGCTACTCTTACGAGTTCTCAGGTCAGACGCGTGAGGAGCAATCAAACTCAGGTAGCACCACAGCAATTGTCTTTGTGCTTTGCTTCGTGTTTATCTACCTGTTGCTTTCAGCTCAATACGAAAGTTACCTCTTGCCTTTCGCTGTGTTGCTCTCCGTGCCCTTCGGTTTGGCTGGTTCGTTCTTGTTCATTCAAGGCGTAGGCGCTATTAACAATGTGTTACCAATCTTTGGTGAAGCGGCCAACAACATTTATGTGCAGATTGCATTGATTATGTTGATGGGTCTGTTGGCAAAGAACGCCATCCTTATCGTAGAGTTCGCTCTTGAACGTCGCAAGATGGGTATGAGCATCTCTTGGGCCGCTGTGTTGGGTGCTGGCGCTCGTCTGCGTCCTATCTTGATGACTTCTTTGGCTATGATTATCGGTCTGTTGCCTTTGATGTTCTCATTCGGTGTAGGTGCTAATGCCAACCGCTCATTGGGTACTACCGCTATTGGTGGTATGCTTATCGGTATGTTGTTCCAAATCTTTATTGTGCCTTCGCTCTTCGTTATCTTCGAATATTTGCAAGAGAAGGTGAAGCCCATCACTTGGGAAGATATGGACAATAGTGAGGCAAGCTCAGATATTGAACAATACGCTAATTAAAACCAATCCAAGAGAAAAGGTGAACTTGCTTTCTTCTAATTAGAGAAAGCAAGTTCTACCTAACCTCTTGTTTCGAAATAAACTACATGAAACATCTACTCACAATTATAGGTTGCTCAGCGTTGATGGCAAGTTGTGGCTTGTATAAAAACTATGAGCGTCCTCAAGGCTTGACAAATGGCATTGACAGTCTTTATCGTGACACAATCGGTGCTAGCAGCGAGGCAAAGGTAGACACCACGAACTATGGAAACACTCCTTGGCAAGAGGTGTTCACTGACCCGCAACTTCAAGCACTTATTAACAAGGCCTTGACCAATAACACTAATTTGAAGAATGCCGATTTAAGCATTCAACAAATTGAGGCTACGTTGAAAATGCAACGCTTAGCTTATTATCCTAGTCTTTCGTTCTCTCCTCAGGGAACGCTTACTAGCTGGGATTTTAATAAGGCTAGCAAAACTTATGCTTTCCCCATAGCTGCAAGTTGGCAGTTAGGCTCGATGGGTACCATTCGCAACACCAAGAAGCAGTATGAAACTAACTTGGAGTTGACCAAGGCTAATAAACAATCCATTCGCACTAGCATCATTGCGAATGTGGCCAACCTTTATTACACTTTGCAGATGCTCGACGAGCAACTCAAAACCACTCAG
>CAVKKI010000180.1:0-5396 GCA_963656725.1 Oribacterium sp.
ATTTTCGCGAGTTCTTGCAAGGCGTTACCTCGCAGCCCGAAGAAACGATCGAGGCGGCCGAGATTGAAATGAAATACCACGGATACATCGCTCGCGAACGGGCGCTAGCCGACAAGATGCAGCGATTGGAGAACATCAAGATTGCTGGTCATTTCGACTATAACACCATTACGCAACTCAGCACCGAGGCACGGCAAAAACTCACAGCCATTAATCCCGAAACATTGGCGCAAGCCAGCCGCATCCCCGGTGTGTCGCCTAGCGACATCAGCGTGCTGCTCGTTTTGATGGGCCGATAAATCCGCGCTCGACAGCGCTGCAGCTAGCTTTTGCGCTGGGAGCGCGTAGCTCACTTAAAGTAAAACTTTAACCACTACAGGCCGCCGCATCGCCAAAAGAGCTAAAAAGCCGATAAAAAGGCCATTTTATTCACGTTCCACGTGAAACAAACACACCTAAAGCATTTAAAAACCAACAGATTCATGAATACAAAATTGTTATTGGACAATCTGCGCACCGTGCGCGATTTCCCAAAGCCAGGCATCCACTTTAAGGACGTCACCACCCTCTTTAAAAACAACGAATGTTTGGAGGAAATGACCAACGAACTAGTAAAACTCTACGAGGGTAAGGGCATCACCAAAGTGGTGGGCATTGAGAGCCGCGGCTTCGTGATGGGTGCTATCTTGGCTCAGAAACTTGGCGCTGGCTTCGTTATGGCACGCAAGCCCGGAAAGCTACCTGCCGAAACCCGCAAGGCCACCTATTTAAAAGAGTATGGCTACGATAGCATCGAGATACACACCGACTCAATCACCCCCGACGACGTAGTGCTTATTCACGACGACCTACTCGCCACGGGCGGCTCCATGCAAGCCGTTTACGACCTAGTGCAAATGTTCAAGCCCAAGAAAACCTACATCAACTTCCTCATCGAATTGCAGATGGAAGGGCTCGAAGGACGCAAGTTCTTGGGAAAAGATTTAGACATTACCACACTGTTGACGATTAAAGAATGAATGAGGTAGAAACCTACTTGAAAGGCATCGTTAACAATCTGCCCGAAACACCGGGGTGCTATCAGTACCTCGATGATTCGGGCACTATTATTTACGTGGGGAAGGCGAAAAACCTGAAACGGCGCGTGAGCTCTTACTTTAATAAGGAGCAGCAAACGCGCAAAACGAAGTTGCTCGTGGCGCACATTCGCGACATTCGCTACATCGTGGTGAAGACAGAAGAAGACGCTCTGCTGCTCGAAAACAACCTCATTAAGCGCTACAAGCCGCACTACAACGTGTTGCTAAAGGACGACAAAACCTACCCTTCCATCGCTATTTCTAACGATTATTTGCCCCGCATTTTCCAAACGCGCCAACGCGGAAAACGCGGTGCAACCTATTTCGGTCCTTACAGCCACCTGCCCACGATGCATGCGTTGCTTTCGCTCTGCAAAGAGCTCTACCAACCGCGTCCGTGCCACACGGTAATGACGAAAGAGGGCGTTGAAGGCGGTAAATACGACGTTTGCCTCGACTATCACATTCATCGTTGCAAGGCGCCCTGTGTGGGCCGACAGTCGCACGACGACTACATGCGCAGCATCGAGGCTTGCAAAAACATTTTGCGCGGAAACACCGCCGAGGTGGCTCGGAAAATGCGTGAAGAAATGGTGCAACTGGCGCAAGAACTTCGCTTTGAAGAGGCGCAAGCCATTAAAGAGCGCTACGAACTAATTGAGCGCTATCGGGCCAAGAGCGAGGTGGTGTCAAGCGTGCTTCACAACATCGACGTGTTCAACATTGAGAGCGAAGAGCGCGTGGCCTACATCAACTACTTGCACGTGGTGAACGGATGCATTAACCAAGCTTTCACCTTTGAATATAAGAAAAAGCTCGATGAAACCGATGCCGAACTCCTCACCCTAGGCATTATTGAGATGCGCGACCGCTACGAAAGCACCTCGAAGGAGATTGTGGTGCCTTTCCCTGTAGACATTCCCGAAGAAATGGCCGAACAAACCATTCCGCAGCGAGGCGATAAGAAGAAGTTGCTCGACCTCTCGAAACTCAACGTCAAACAATATAAATTCGACCGTCTGAAACAGGCCGAAAAGCTCAATCCCGAACAAAAACAAACGCGACTGATGAAGGAGATTCAAACGGAGTTAGGCTTGGAACGCCTACCCCTTCGCATCGAACTCTTCGACAATTCCAACATCAGTGGCGAGGATGCCGTGGCGGCTTGTGTGGTGTTTGACAAACTGAAGCCAAACAAAAAGGAATATCGAAAATACAACATTAAAACCGTGGTGGGCCCCGACGACTACGCCTCGATGAAAGAGGTGGTGCGCCGTCGCTACAGCCGTCTGAAGGAAGAGGGCCAACCCCTGCCCGACCTCATCATTGCCGACGGCGGACGCGGCCAAATGGAGATTATTCGCGAGGTGGTAGAGGGCGAACTAAACCTCACCATCCCCATTGCCGGACTGGCGAAAGACGACCGCCACCGCACCCGCGAGCTGCTCTACGGATTTCCGCCCGCCACCGTGGGCCTAAAGGCCACCAGCCAGCTATTTCACACCCTCACGCAGATGCAAGACGAGGTGCACCGCTTTGCCATCACCTTCCACCGCGACAAGCGCTCCAAGCGCCAAGTGGCCTCCGAGCTCGACCACGTGGCCGGCATTGGCCCCACCACAAAGCAAGCCCTGCTCAAGGCTTTTAAAAGCGTGAAAGGCGTGAAAGAAGCCCCCTTGCAGGCGCTCCAAACCCTTCTGGGCAACGCTCGGGGCGAAAAAATCTACCACAACCTCCACAAAGCTGACGAATAATTCGTACTTTTGCCAAAGTGCGTCGCCACTCCGACGCCGCAAAATCCCCCCAAACAACCCATTTCTCCTCCAAAACTTCCCCCTATGCGAGCAGTAATTCAGCGCGTGCGCCACGCCTCCGTCACCATCAACGGCCAAGTGAAATCGTCCATCCAACAAGGCTTTCTCATCCTTCTAGGCATTGAAGAGGCCGACGAAAGAGAAGACGCCGACTGGCTTTGCCGCAAAATAGCCGGTCTGCGCGTGTTCGACGACGAGGCTGGGGTGATGAACCGCAGCGTGCTCGATGTGGGCGGAGAGGCGCTCGTGGTGAGCCAATTCACCCTTATGGCTTCTTACAAGAAGGGCAACCGCCCCTCTTACATTCGGGCCGCGGGCCACGCTCACGCCATTCCGCTCTACGAATATTTCTGCCAAACGCTGCAAACCGCCTTGGGTCGCCCCATTGGCACGGGAGAGTTTGGAGCCGACATGAAGGTGGAATTGCTTAACGACGGCCCCGTGACCATTTGCATGGACACGAAAAATAAAGAATAAGTCGCGCCTTTATTCCCCCTCTCAACCATGGAAAAATCCTCCGCAACCCCCTCCCCCGCCTTGCTCAGCGAAGGCGACTACAACCCCACTTTGCGCACCTTGCAACACGATGTGGACGAGTGGATACACCGCTACGGCGTGCGCTATTTTAGCGAACTCACCAATATGGCTTGCCTCACCGAAGAGGTGGGTGAATTGGCACGTGTGATGGCGCGAAAATATGGCGACCAATCGTTTAAAAAGGGCGAAACGCACGACCCTTCGGAAGAGATGGCCGACGTGTTGTGGGTGCTCGTCTGCCTGGCCAACCAAACGGGCGTGGACCTGGGCGAAGCCCTTTGCAAAAGTTTTGAAAAGAAGACTAAGCGCGATGCCGAGCGCCACCTAAACAACCCGAAACTCAACGTAAACAACAACAATAAATAGAAAAAACGCACATGAATACAACCGACGCTCAAAAGAGCAAGTATGAACAAGCTTTTGAAAAGTTCGACTTTAATTTCGACGACGCTCAAGTCACTGCTGCCGTACACCAACTCGTGGCCGACAACCGTGAGAAATATAACAACCAAGAGGTGCTAAAACAACTTCTAGGCACCGTGGAACTCACCACGCTGAAGGTGACCGACTCACAAGAGAGCGTGCTGAAATTCACGGAGAACGTGAATAAATTTGCCGACGAACACCCCGATCTCCCCCCCTTGGCCACCATCTGCGTGTACCCGAATTTCGCTAAAATCGTGAGCGAGAGTCTCGAGGCCGACGACGTGAAAGTGGCTTGCGTGGTGGGCGGTTTCCCCTCGGCTCAAACCTTCATTGAGATTAAAACGGCCGAAACGGCACTGGCCATTCACGATGGCGCCGACGAGTGCGACTGCGTGTTGAGCGTGGGCACCTTCCAAAGCGGCGACTACGAAACCTGCGCCGACGAGATTGCCGAAATTAAAGCCGCCTGCAACGGCAAGCCCCTCAAGGTTATTCTTGAAACGGGAGCCCTGAAAACGGCCGAGGCCATTAAGAAAGCCTCTATCCTCTCAATGTATGCTGGTGCCGACTTCATCAAAACCTCTACGGGCAAGATTGAGGTGGCAGCCACTCTCGAAGCCGCTTACGTGATGTGTAAGGCCATTAAAGAGTATCACGACCTTACGGGCAACCTCGTGGGCTTTAAGGCCGCTGGTGGCATTAAAACGAGCGCAGAGGCCATCGATTTCTACACCGTAGTGCGCGAAATCCTTGGCGAGGACTTCATTAAGCAGGGCCTCTTCCGCATTGGCACAAGCCGCTTGGCCAACCTGCTCGTAAGCGACATTTTGGGCCAAGACGTGAAGCCTTTCTAATCCCCCTTTCCGCCCCACTCCATTCTTCTTTTAAGGAGGCGACGACCGCAGCCCTGGCTCGGCCGTCGCCTCTTTCTTTTTACACTCAACCACCCCTTTTCCTAGCTAATAGAAGCCGCCTTAAACCCCCAAAAACACGCCCTTCATTTCCTTATAACCGCGACCGAAGTGACCGTACATCGGTCGATGTACGCACGACCTTCAGCTGAAGGCCGTGCTGCTTTCAGTTGGTGCACGTGCTGCTTTCAGTTGGTGCAAACTAATAAAAAAGGCGTTTAGAGAGAACAAAAAAGCACATTCTATTAACAAGTGGCGCTAGCTCTTGGGGGGCGACGCGTCCCGCGTCGGAGCAAGAGGAAAGGCTATAAAACGCGCAAAAAACAATTTTAAAGGGCGGGCTAAAAGCCCACCTTTAAATAAAAAACCGTGATTACACACCGCTTCATGCGCTACTTCTTACACCTTTCTTGCTCTTGCTTTTCCTCTTGCCCCGACGCGGGACGCGTCGCCCCCCCCCAAGAGCTAGAAAAGCAAACAGCCTTTTCTCAAAGAAAATGAGAAAAGGCTGTCATTCCATTTATTATTCCTTAAAAGCATTCTATATTTCGCGCTTCACTACAAAATCAATGTATTGCTCTAGCGCCGTGCGCACCTCTGCATTTTGCCAATGGCTAAGCAAGGCGTGG
>CAVKKI010000181.1:0-5324 GCA_963656725.1 Oribacterium sp.
GGGTAGCCTTTTCAAACATAGGTTCTCCGTTCTCGTCCTTGGGGATGAGATTTAAGGCTGGGGAGTGAGGGTCGACCGGCTCCCTGTCACTCCCGAATTCAAAAAGGAGTTTACGGGCGAGGCTCCACAGCCAGAGTTGACCAACAACCCTGGAAAGGATGGATATGCCTTTTCGTAGGATTATCCTTACTTCCCTAAGTCGTGTTCATTATGTGGCTTCTACAATCCAAGCGTCAAAACGAGCCTCAAGAATGCATTCATCAATAGGAAGAAAGACTGTTACAATTGTCCATACATTAATGGGTGTATATCACGCATCTCTTCTGACGGGTCCAAATTACAACAAAACTTCGAAAATGGTGGAAAACTCTATATGCATACTGACGTTGATAAAGACAAAGCAGACTATAAGGGTATGAAGCGAATCTGTCTGCAATTTGCCAAAATGGGACACGAAGAGCGCATGACACCACGACTACGTTGCAAATCAGAGGAATATAAAAGGATTTATGCACCGCTCATCGGTACAAAATACCTTCGTCCCGTGAAACTGAAGCGAATTCAGTTATTGCAAATTTTGCAACAACTGCCATAGATGGTAAAAATTACTCTGTCGCTTATTATAATCTCGACATGATAATCAGTGTGGGTTATTGTGTTCATTCCTATCGTGGAGTCCAGTTTCGTATATGGGCAACCAAGGTGTTGAAGGTGTATATAGTGAAAGGCTTTGCCATGAATGACGACTTGTTGAAACGAGCAGGAGGTGGCAATTACTTTGACGAGTTACTTGCCAGAATACGAGACTTCCGCTCCTGTGAAAAGGTTTTCTATCGTAAGGTGTTGGAGATTTATGCCCTCAGTATAGACTATGACCCACGAGTGGAAATGACGCAAAAGTTCTTCAAGACAGTAAAAAACAAAATGCTCTATTCGGTTCATGGTTATTATTCCGGTTGACAGTTGGTTGACAAAAATAAAGAGGAAGATAAGTAACTGATGGAATATCAGAAAACTTATCTTCCTCTTTCGTGCGCCTGATAGGACTCGAACCTACACGTCTCGCAACACCAGATCCTAAGTCTGGCGCGTCTACCAATTTCGCCACAAGCGCATTTTCTGAGTGCAAAGATACGCACTTGGGCGAAAAGAGCCAAGTTTTTTGTTAGAAAAATGCAATCTTTGCGTATTTTGAGCTTCTTATTCGGGAAAATAAAAAGACAGCAGGGGCGCTTGCCGATGGAGGCGGCGCCTTTGCTGTCTTTATGATAATTGGTCAAAATAGTTGGTTTTTGACCGAGGGCTATGCCGATTTATTTTTTGTGAGCTTCCACCCATTGGCGAGCGTTGACGAAGGCTTCCATCCAGGGGGTAATGTCTTCGGCAAGGCGGTTGGCGGGGTAGTAGGCGTTTTGCCAGGGGAAGAAGGCACGCTCAAGGTGGGGCATCATGGCTAGGTGACGGCCATCGGCGCTAGCAATGCCGGCCACGCTGTAGCTTGAGCCGTTGGGGTTGCCCGGATATTCGTCGTAGCTGTATTTGAGCACTACGTTGTAGTCGTCTTCAGGGTAGGGAAGGCTAAACTTGCCTTCGCCGTGTGCCACCCAAATGCCAAGGCGGTCGCCGCTGAGTGAACCGAACATTACGCTGCGGTTGGTGGGCACGGTGACACCGAGGAAGGCGCTTTCAAATTTGCGCGAGTCGTTGTGGAGCATGTGAGCGCGCTTCTTGTGTTCGGGGTTGATGAGGTTGAGCTCAATCATGAGCTGGCAGCCGTTGCACACACCGAGCGAAAGGGTGTCTTCGCGAGCGTAGAAGCGGTCGAGGGCTTCTTTGGCTTTGGGGTTGTAGAGGAAGGCACCCGCCCAGCCTTTGGCCGAACCCAACACGTCGGAGTTAGAGAAACCGCCGCAGAACACAATCATGTTTACCTCGTCGAGCGTTTCGCGACCGGTGATGAGGTCGGTCATCATCACGTCTTTCACGTCGAAGCCTGCAAGGTAGAGCGCGTAGGCCATTTCGCGTTCGCCGTTTGTTCCCTTTTCACGAATAATGGCGGCTTTGATGCCTGAGGGCTCACGACGGTCGGGGTTGAGGCCGAACTGGGCGAACTTGCCAGTGAATGAGGGACGGATGTTGAACTCAAGCGGCTGTTGCTTGTAGTTTTCGTAGCGTTTCTTGGCGCAGCCGTTGAAGCTTTGCTTCGTGTCGAGCAGGTAAGAGGTTTCATACCAAATGTCGCGCAAGTAGTCGATGCCAAATTGGTAGGTGGCGTCGCCTAGGGTGACAAGAATCTGGCGCTCGTCGGCGGGCTTACCAATTTTGACGTAACCCACGCCAGCTTCGTCGAGCAGTTCTTTGAAGGCTTTTTTGTCTTTATCAGCCACCTGTACTACGACACCGGGGTTCTCTGCGAAGAGAATCTTTACGAGGTCGGCGTTGCGGAATTTGTCGAGGCTCATGTCGATGCCGCCTTCGGTGTTGGCGAAGGTCATTTCGAGCAAGGTGGTGATGAGACCACCAGCCGAAATGTCGTGACCGGCCATGATGAGGCCTTTATTGATGAGGGCTTGCACAGCGTTGAAGGCATCGCGGAAGTATTCGGGGTTCTTCACCGTGGGCACGTCGCTACCCACATAGCCTTGGCTTTGGGCGAAGGCCGAACCGCCCAGACGGAGTTCGTCGAAAGAGAAATCGATGTGATAGAACGTGCTCTTTTCGTTGTTGACCATGACGGGTGACACCACTTTGCGAATGTCGTTCACCTCGCCACCAGCGCTCACAATAACCGTGCCCGGAGAGATGATTTTCTCGCCACCAGGATATTGTTGTGAAAGCGAGAGCGAGTCTTTGCCCGTGGGCACATTGATTTGAAGGTCGCAGCAGAAGTTGCTCAGCGCTTCAACGCCTTGGTAGAGGCGAGCGTCCTCACCCTTTTGGCTGCGGCAGGGCCACATCCAGTTGGCTGAGAGCGACACGCTGTCGAGCCCTTCGCTCAGCGGAGCCCACACAATGTTGGTGAGCGACTCGGCCACTGAGAGCACGGAGCCTGCAGCGGGGTTGGCCAATCCGGCCTGCGGAGCATGGCCAATGGCGGTGGCAATGCCTTTGCGTCCGCGGTAGTCGAGGGCCACCACGCCGCAGTCGGAGAGGGGCAACTGCAGTTCGCCTTGCGTTTGCTGATGAGCCACTTTGCCCGTTACGGAGCGGTCTACCTTGTTGGTGAGCCAGTCTTTGCAGGCCACGGCTTCGAGTTGCAACACGCGGTTGATGTAGTCGTCGAGTTGGGCGGCGTTATATTCAACGTTCTTATAGTTGCGCTCCACGGTTTCGTCCACCATAACGGTTTTGGGCGAGTGACCAAACATTTGAGCCACGTCGAGGTCGAAGGGGCGCACACCGTCGGCTTGCTTGAATGAGAAGTGGGCGTCGCCAGTGGTTTCGCCCACCACATACATCGGGGCGCGCTCGCGTTCGGCAATTTTTCTTACGTGCTCAATGTGCTCTTCTTGAATGAGCAAGCCCATGCGCTCTTGGCTCTCGTTGGCAATGATTTCTTTGGCCGAGAGGGTGGGGTCGCCAATGGGCAGTTTCGTCATGTCGATTTCGCCGCCGCATTCTTCAACCAATTCAGAGAGGCAGTTAACGTGGCCGGCCGAACCGTGGTCGTGGATGCTCACCACGGGGTTGACGTCTTCTTCGCAAAGGGCGCGCACAAGGTTGTTGGCGCGCTTTTGCATTTCGGGGTTGGCGCGCTGCACGGCATTGAGTTCGATGCCGCTGCTGTAACGACCGGTGTCGACGGAGCTAACCGAGCCACCGCCTAAGCCGATGCGATAGTTGTCGCCACCCACAACAACCACTTTGTTGCCTTTTTGTGGGGTGCCTTTTAGGCAGTCGCGCTTGGTGCCGTAGCCCACGCCACCAGCTAGCATGATGACTTTGTCGTAGCCATATTTCTCGCCATTTTCTTGATGTTCGAAGGTGAGCACCGAACCGGCGATGAGGGGCTGGCCAAACTTGTTGCCGAAGTCGCTGGCACCGTTTGAGGCTTTAATTAAAATTTGTTCGGGAGTTTGATAGAGCCATTTGCGCACGGGCAGAATGTCTTCCCATTCACGGCCTCCGTCGAGGCGGGGGTAGGCCGTCATGTAAACGGCGGTGCCGGCAATGGGCCACGAGCCAACGCCACCGCCCATGCGGTCGCGAATTTCGCCACCTGTGCCAGTTGAAGCGCCGTTGAAGGGCTCTACGGTGGTGGGGAAGTTGTGTGTTTCGGCTTTGATGGAGATGACGCTTTCAATGTCTTTCACTTTAAACCAGTCGCTTGTGGAGTGGTCGGCGGGGGCGAACTGCTCCACCACGGGGCCTTCGGCAAAGGCCACATTGTCTTTGTAGGCCGAAATGATGTGGTGAGGGTTCTCGTTGGTGGTTTTCTTAATCATGGCGAATAGCGAAGAGGGCATTTCTTTGCCATCGATGATGAAGGTGCCGCCAAATATTTTGTGTCGGCAGTGTTCGGAGTTGATTTGTGCAAAACCAAACACTTCGGAGTCGGTGAGCTGACGTCCTAGTTGTTTTTCAACGCCGTGCAGGTATTCAATCTCAGCGGGCGAGAGGGCCAGGCCTTCTTGCTCGTTGTAGGCTTCGAGGTCGGAGATGTGCTCAATGGGCGCGGGTTGAATGTTGACGGTGAAGATGTTTTGATCTAAACCGTTATACATGCGCTGAAGCATGGGGTCGTGTTCTGCCTGCTCGCTTGCCACGGGGAAATACTCTTCAATACGCGCAATGCCGTGGAGATTCATGTTTTGTGTGATCTCTACGGCATTGGTGCTCCAAGGGGTAATCATTTCGCGGCGGGGGCCTACAAACCAGCCCTTCAACGTGTCAGCTTTTTCGAGCTGTGCGCCGCCATAGAGCCAGCAAAGTTCTTCCACTTCGTTTTCAGAGAGTTGGTGGTCCACTGCGGTGGCAATCACGCTCTTCTGCGGAGTTGTAAAAAACAAAATCATATTGTGGTAGGGGTTTTGATGTTCAATGATGCTGCAAATTTAGGTAAAAAATGTGGAAAGCGCAATCTTTAATGCTGAAAACGCTTCATGCTGACCCGTTGCCTTCTTCTTGGCTTGTGAAGAGCAAATCTTAGCATGTCATGTTCCTTATATATAATATGTATAGAACCGCTAATCTCACGAATCAGACGAATGCGTGTGTCTTTATTCGTTTTGATTCGTGAGATTAGCGGTTCTATACGAAAAATTAAGGTTCAGCTTATGGTCATTTTATTCCTCTTTAATAATCCACTGCCCGAGTGTGCGTTG
>CAVKKI010000182.1:0-5268 GCA_963656725.1 Oribacterium sp.
ATCTCTTATACAAGCAACATTGAGAGTAAAGCCTTTGATGCCACCACCGACATTGACGAGTTAATGCAAGAGGCGGAAGGCAAACTCTTCGAGCTGTCGCAAACCAACATGAAGAAGGACTACACACAGATTGACCCTGTGATAAAAGAGGCCTACGAAATGTTACAAATAGCGGCAGCACGAACGGATGGTATGAGCGGCATTCCGTCGGGATTTCATGCATTAGACAAGATGACTTCAGGTTGGCAAAATTCCGACCTCGTAATTCTCGCAGCTCGTCCGGCCATGGGTAAAACGGCTTTTGCATTAAGTATGGCCAAAAACATCGCTGTTGACAGTAAAATTCCAGTTGCTTTGTTTTCGCTTGAAATGTCGAATGTGCAATTGGTGAACCGTTTAATTGTGAATGTGTGCGAAGTAAAAGGCGAGTCGCTTAAGAGCGGTCAGTTGAAGCCTTACGAATGGAACCAATTAGACTCACGCATCAAAGAACTAGTAGGAGCGCCTCTCTATGTGGACGATACTCCCTCACTTTCCGTGTTTGAACTACGAACGAAAGCGCGACGTTTGGTGCGCGAGCATGGGGTGAGAGTGATTATGATTGACTACCTTCAACTAATGAATGCCTCAGGCATGAGTTTTGGAAGCCGCCAAGAAGAGGTCTCCACCATCTCGAGATCATTGAAGGGATTAGCCAAAGAGTTGAACATACCCATCCTTGCCCTTTCGCAGTTGAATCGTGGCGTAGAAAGTCGTGAAGGTTCAGACAAGCGTCCGCAACTCTCTGACCTTCGTGAATCGGGAGCCATTGAGCAAGATGCCGATATGGTGTTGTTTATTCACCGCCCAGAATACTATAAAATCTATCAAGACGAAGCAGGACATGATTTGCGAGGAAAAGCAGAAATTATCATAGCAAAGCATCGTAATGGTGCTGTAGGAAACATTCTACTGACCTTTAGGGGAGAATACGCACGTTTTCAAAACCCTGAGGACAATACGGTTTCATCTTCTATTTCATCAAAAGCGAATGGGGTTACAGCTGATGAACAAAACATTTTGCCTACTGCTCCCCCTATGGACAATTTCGATAGTACTTCATTTCCACCTTTGCCCGATCAAAACCCATTTCCTCCCAGTGAGGACAAACCACCATTTTAGCTTCATCTAGAAAAAATAATTTAGAAATTATACGAACGATGAAAGATGTTTTTAAGCAATATCTTTCATCGTTCGTTAATATTTATGAGTGTAAAGATAAAAAAGTGAGGAGTTATTTGCATAGCTAGTTTTATTTTTGCAAATTTGCTGCAAAATAGCTACATAAAGAACCTTAACTTATCTGATGCTACTCACACTTTTGACTAGGTCTTTTTTCCTCTATAAGTGTATGCTATCACAAAAGAGAGCAGAAGATAAGCATCAAACTACTAAATCTTATCACTAACAATATTACTTTCTATGAAAAAGAATCAACTCTTTGTTTCTTTACTAGCCGCAGGAATGTTTGCTGCATTACCGGTTTCTGCCGAGGATGTGGTGAAACTAACCACTAGTAAACAAACAGGCGAGACCTTGACACTTCAAGTCAACCAAACTGCAGGTGTCGCCGTAGATTGGGGAGACGGAACACCTGTTGCCGTTACAAAAACCAGCGAGGATTTACTCACTATTACAGGCGAAGTAAAGGGAAGCGCTATCACATTGCGCTCTACGAGCAAACTAACCACTTTTATCTGCGCAGGACAGAATGTGACAACGCTTGACGTTAGCGGTGCTACCAATCTGCTATCGCTCTACTGTCAGAACAATAATCTTGCTAGTTTATCAGTTACAGGATGCTCTAAACTGCTTGATTTAAATTGCTCAAATAACGCACTGACGGAACTTGACGCAACCGATACGAACAACTCTAAATTGCAAAATGTGAATGTAGCAAACAATCAATTAAGCAGTTTGGAGGCACTCAAAGGATCGAATTTAAAAAACATCGATGTAAGTAGCAACAAATTTACCTCATTAAACCTTACAAAAAGCAGTGAGATTGATGTTTTGAAGTGCAACGACAATAGCATTAAATCTATGTTTGCAGGAACCTCTCCCTACTCTGTAGTAGCGTGTGGAGGTAACGGAATGACGAGTTTAGTTATTTCAAACACAAGCGATTTGAAGCAACTTTTTGCAGAGAACAATGGACTTAGCACACTAAACATCAATGCTGCAAACAATTTGTCGTATTTGGCTGTGGAAAACAACCAACTTTCTACGATTAAATATCCAACAAACAAAGTTGTGGGTAGCATCACGTGCGAAAACAATCGTCTGACGCTTAACACATTGCCCTCTCGTTCCAATGTAAACAATATCACATACGCGCCTCAAGAGGAATCGACGATTGATATTTCTTCTCTATTGCAATACAAATCAATTAATCGACAGAAATATTACTACTTACTTCGTTGCACTACAACGGCTCAATCAAAAGTAGCTCCCTATGCTTTAGACGTTACAAGCCTAATGACAGATTATGCCGGTGTGAAGGCTAACAGCTATTCAATCATGAAAGTGACCGCTGATAGCCCTGAAGGTGAAGAAGTGAGCAGTAGCGAACTTTATAACGCTCGCAAAAACGGATTGGTAAGTTTTAAATCACCTATTAATGAGGTATACTTGCAATTTACGAGCGACAACTACCCAGAAATAGTTCAAAATACCACTCCACATTTTATGGTGGTTAATAGCGAGGATGACATTACCGCTGTGGAAAATGCTACCGTAAACACAAATAGCCTAGAGATATCGGCTCACGATGGCATTTTGTCCATTTCTTCCAACGAAGCCAAATCGGTTAAAGTGTATAATGCTAACGGCCAACAAGTGTGGACTGGAATTGTGGAAGGTACCCAAAATATTAAATTATCAAAGGGTGTTTATATCGTAAATGGCAAGAAGGTGATTCTTTAACAAGAAAAGCCTAGATTTATTTGCTCAACCTAAAATTAGAAACATCTAAAATGAAGAATATAAAGCAACTACTTACTTGTGCCACATTAGCATTGGTTGGAAGCTATCAACCCTTAATGGCACAAAAACTTTCTAGTAATGCTTTCCCTGTGATTGTGACACCACACTCACAAGCGGTTAGCTACCTAGAGCGCACGCTTTGCTACGATATTACAGCAAACGTGGATTACTCCGTTACGACCGATGCCGATTGGATTTCCGTACGCAAGAATGATGACGGCACTGTATATGTGCACTTGCAAGCGAATAAAGGAGCTACCTCTAGAACAGGCAAGGTTTCCTTTACAAATGAGTCAAGTAATTTGACTGAAGTTCTTACCATTGAACAAGGAAAGAATCAAAGCGTAGATGAGATTCCATCGGATAACAGAATATTGCCTTCGAATGCAAATGCAAACACGATGCAGAATAGCTATGACATTTCTCTAACCTATGATGAAAAGAACTCCACCTTTTGGCACTCTCAATGGACTCCAAAGTTCGAAGTCTCTGCTAACAATCCAGCCATTTTGATCTACAACTTCAAAGACGTAGAGCATATTGACTACATTAATTATACACCTCGTCAAGATGGAAATACAAATGGTAATTTCCAAGAAGTGGAAGTGTATGCCAAATGTGGCTCGGAGTCGTCATATAAACTCATCACTAGCACTAATCTTGGTGGTTCAACATCAACCTCTAAAATTAGCTTAGGAGATAGCGGATTAGACAACCCTACATCTATTCAGATAAAGGTGCTCTCCGCCACAGGTGGATTTGCTAGCTGTGCTGAAATGGAATTTATGTGTGTTAACCCTGAAAGTAGCAAAGTAGATTATTCTAAGATTTTCACCGATGAGACCTATTCAGCACTTCGAGAAGGAGTAACTCAAGCGGCTATCGACTCTATTACGGTTGAATTCTATCATGATTTGGCTCAGGGACTTCTAGATGGTTCTTATTCAAAGGATTACCGTGTTGCAAAATACAACGCCAAACTTTCTTACTACACTCAGAGTGATTTATGGAGTGCTCCTGGTAAGTACTATGATCAAATGCAAGGTACCACAGGTATTAGCATAAGCAAGGGTAAGCAAGTAATTGCTGTATCGGGACTTCCCGAAAACGGAAGTGTCCCCATGAAAGTGGTGGCTTGGTATGTAGGAAAAGATGGCGGTAACTTTGATGGTGGAAATCCTAACACCATCCAATACACCCTCAAAAATGGTTTGAACACCATCAATTACGACTACGATTATGACGGATTGGCCTACATTTGCTATTATGCCGATGCAAATCCCGAATTACAACCCGAACTAACGATTCACTTTATCAATGGTGCTGTTAACGGTTATCTGTCTTCTGACAAAACCAACGAAGAAATGCACGAGCTCACAGCTAATGCTGTAAACGTATGTATGGATGTCGTAGGCAAGAAGGTACACTCCGTTTGGACATCTAAAGGTCTACACAATTATTGCAAAGCATCTGATGGAACGAGTATTGGTTATCGACAATACATGAACGTTCTTGACTCTTTAGTGGATTGGGAACACTATTTGCTCGGCTTCAAGAAATATAATAGCGAACCCGACAACCGCACGTTTGCCTACACGAACTACACTTACTACATGTTCCAAGGAGGTTTAGGTGTATCGTTCCATCACGATCAAGAATCTCGTGTACTTAACTGTAAAACACTTATGTACAATGATGATGATGCCGTATGGGGACTCTCTCATGAATGGGGACATCAGCATCAAATGCATCCCTATTTCTGCTGGGCTGGTATGAGCGAAGTGACCAACAACATGAACTCTTACTATAACATCATGAAGATGGGCTATCATTCTTCAGATAAAATCAACAATTGGAAACCTGCACGTAAGCACTTCATTGATGCCAACTATACGGACATCACACCAGGTGCTGGGGCATTGGGTACAGCAAATCAGCGTTATAGCACTATGCGCCATAATGCCTATGAGAATCGTTCCTCAATGAATAACGCAGCATTGCGCACCTATCTAGAAGAAATGAAAGACTCGCTTGTGCAATACTATACCAAAGTTCCCGAACGCGCTTTGGCCATTAGCGAAGTGGGTGTGGGTGAAACACTTTGCCCATTCATAATGCTCTACAATTATTTCACCACTCACGGACATCCTGATTTCGCACCTGATTGGTATGAAGCTCTTCGTCAGAATGACTCTCTCATGAATGGGGACATCAGCATCAAATGCATCCCTATTTCTGCTGGGC
>CAVKKI010000183.1:0-5222 GCA_963656725.1 Oribacterium sp.
CACTCGTGCTCCTAGCAATGCTTTTGCTCTTTCAGAGCGACGTTTCCGCTAGCGTTTAAACCCAGGGCGCCGCTTCGCTTGCCCTGGGCTAGGAGCATGCATTGGGCTTTCAGCCCGCATTGGTAATTAACCCATTCGGTACATAAAATATTTTGATTACCTTCTTTTTAACGACAATAGAAACAATAGAAACAACATTTTGCTTTTGCATTATAAACAGCTTGGCAGAAAGGTTGTTTCTATTGTCTCTATTGTCGTTTTAATTTAATTTAGGATCCCAAATTTGATTTCCCTAAATTAGTTTGTGCGATATCGATTACCCGGCAATCGCTTCACCACTTGCATCTCTTCGAGGTCGAAGAGCAGGTCGCTGAGTTTGGTGAGCGAAAACGAGGTAGCGGCCGAAAGGTGGTCCACCGTCAGGGCGTCGTGGCCCGTGAGTGCGTCCACCACTTTTTGCTGTTCGGCATCGAGCAAGGGGAAGAGCGTGGCTTGTTGCGGTTGGGTGGCTTGAGGCGAGAGAGCAGTCCAGCCCAAGCTGCTGAGAAGGTCTTGCGCTGAGGTGACGAGTTGCGCCTGGCTGCTGCGGATGAGCTGATTGCAGCCCACGGAGTAAGGGTCGGTCACACGGCCAGGCACGGCAAAGAGGTGCCGACCATATTCGCGGGCTATGCGGGCCGTGATGAGTGAGCCGCCTTGGGCTGCACTCTCCATCACCAGTGTGGCATGCGCCATGCCCGCCACAATGCGGTTGCGACGCACGAAGTTGCCGCGATCGGGCACGGTTTGAGTGAAATATTCGGTGAGCAAGCCACCATGTTGCACCATCTGCTCGGCGGTGGCGGTGTGCATTTTCGGATAAATGCGGTCGAGGCCGTGAGCCAACACTCCGATGGTGTCGAGCCCGTTGGCCAGCGAGGCGCGATGGGTGTGGATGTCTACGCCATAGGCCAAGCCACTCACAATGAGCACATCGGGCAAGAGTTGCGAGAGTTCGGCCATGAGGTGGGCGCACACTTGCTTGCCTTGCTCGGTGATGTGGCGCGTGCCCACCACGCTAAGTATGTGGCGGCGGTTGAGACTGCCCGTGCCTTTATAAAATAGGTGCAAGGGGCGGTCGGTCACGGCGGCGGCTTGCAACAGTGAGGGGTAGCCGCTGCTCGCCACGGGCAACACTTCTATGCCGTGCTCTTGGCAATAGCGCCATTCGCTCTCGGCGCGTTCGCGGGCCATGCGCTGGCCCACATGGTCGGCTTGCAACACGGCCCACTCTTGGTTGGCGGGGTGCTTGTCGGCTAAGGCGGCGCACGCACTGCCGTATCGGCCAATTAATGTTAACGCTTGCGATTGGCTCAGTCCTTGGAGTTTGCTGAGGGTCAGCGTGGCAATTATTTCTTCTTCGGTTGCTTGCATAAGGGGTGCAGAGAGGGCACTAGCGGTTAATATTTGCAAATTTCGCTAGTTTAGAGAGTGTTGTTTGTCAGTTTTTCTTACCTCTGCCTCTCGTCGTTATCGTAAGTTCTTTATTGATTATCAATTGTTTACTAAAGCTTATTCCATTTCCCGAAGAGGGAAATAGAAGAAAGCTAAGGTGGTTGGCATTTCTTTATTTGGGCTCCTCGTGAGAGAAAAAGAGTTCGTTGAGTTCTTCACACTCTGAGAGTCGGCCATTTACGAGGCACACGGCCTCGACGGTGGACTTTAGCACGGGCTTTCGGTCGGGCAGTCGATAGAGGTCTTGCACAAACACATATTTAATGCCTTCTTTCTTCAGCGCCAAGCACGACACAAATTCGTCGCCGCTACGCAGTGGGGTTTTGAAGCGTAGCTGCATGCCGGCCACCACAGCGTCGATGCCGCGTTGGTGAAGGTCGGCAAAACTCACGCCATGGGCCAAGAGAAATTCGTGACGGGTGTGTTCGGTGTAGTGTTGATAGTTGGCGTTGTTCACAATGCCTTGCAGGTCGCACTCGTAGTCGCGCACCTTAAAAGGGAGTTCGTAGATGTATTTCATTTTTTGGGAGATAGCGGATGGGGGGAATGGGAATTGGGGGATGGGGAATTGGGGATTGATGATGGAGGTTTGAGAAAACGGAGATTTGAGGAAAGAGTTTTTTGGGGAGAGAATAGACTTTCCCTCTCCTTCTTTACCATTCCTCCTATATATAATAGAAAAAACCTCGGGCCACGTGCTTAGCGTTTGGCTCGCAGATATTCCACCCCGAAGCGGCAGCGCAAGCAATCTTTGCGGTCGCAATAATTTCTGCGCAGTTGAATGAGAGCCTGACTGTCGGCGGCGTGAGTCACCGAAAGACCAGCGCGCTCCCAACAACGGATAATGTAGTTGCGCTCGGCGGGCAGTTGCTCTAGCAGGTTGAAGGCCCGTTCGGCCAGGTCCTCATCCATGCGTTGCCGGCCGTAGGCAAAAAACAAGGGCGAGGCCGTGTTAATGACCAACAGGTTGAGCGAGGCGCTTTGCAACACTTTGTCGCTCTCGCGGCTCTCTTCGCCAAAAGCGTAGTGGGTGCGCCAATAGTCGGTCACGCCCACTCGGAAAAGCGCGCGCAAGGCGTCGAGCGAGTGGGTCTCGAGCAGGCGCGAAAAGTCGGCTCGGCGCTCAGAGTAGAGGCGGGTGAGTTGTGAAAGGCGCACGTGGGGGAAGTTTTGTGGGCGTAGCCGTCCAAACTTCCACAGGGTGGCGGGGATGGGGGTGAGATTAAATTTGTGTTGAAGGAAGCGATATTCGTTCTTTAGGCTCATGTAGTAGCTGTCGCGGTGTTCGGGGCGCACCAAGGCGTCGTCGAGCAGTCCGGCCTGGCCCATAAAGAAGGCTTCCACTTGGAAGGGGTCGTCGCGGTGTTTGCCAATGTGCTGCGGGTGGAGCGTGAAGGCCCATTGTTCGAAAGCCTCGGCGTTGGTGCCGAAACCAAAGTTGCGCGCCAAGGTGATGAAGAAGGCACGTTCCCAGTCGCCATCGATTCGTTGCAAATAGCTCCTTACGCGTTGCGTTTTCTCTTCGAGCCGTTCCACCACGAGGCGGCTCATCCAGCTATGCACGGTGAGCTGCGGCACGTGGGGAATGATGCGGTAACAGGGCGGATAGGTTTCCTCGTTGAGCAACTCTTCGTAGTTGGCTTGCAAATAGCCAGGCACGGCTAGTTGCAGTTGGGGCAACCGCTTGCCGCTTTGCGTAAACACCTCGCCGTCGATGCTACCCACCACATGAAGCGTCACGTTGTTATAGGCGGCGTCGGTTTCGTGGTGATGCCGATACCAGTCGGTCGAGCGCTCGTGAATTTCTACGTTGCCCGCCCAAAGCATGCCGTTGAGCTTGATTTTGGCATTGAAAAAGTCGGGACCGGCATTGAGCAGATTGTGCACACCAGGGTCTATCACCTCCACCGTCTGCCCATCATCGGTGAGCATTGGCTGCGTGCCATAAATGCGGTGTTGCCACACGTAATGTACGAGGTATTCCATACGTTCTTCCATATTGGTTAAAACTACAAAAGTAGGTCTTTTTTCATTTCCTACAAACTAGGCAACTGCATAAATCAAGAAAAACTCGTAATTTTGTGGCAATTTAAGAAGGGTTTCGCGCTTTCTTAGGCCGACTGTTGGCTAATTTGTGAAGAGCGAAACCACGCTAAAAAATCATTCAAACGCTTTCATGGAAACAGTATTTCACTACGACGTCATTGTGATTGGGGCAGGCCATGCCGGCTGCGAGGCAGCCAGTGCGGCGGCTCGCATGGGCGCACGCACCTGTTTGGTCACAATGGACATGAACAAGATAGCGCAGATGAGCTGCAACCCGGCCGTGGGCGGCATTGCCAAAGGCCAGATTGTGCGCGAGATTGACGCTTTGGGCGGACAGATGGGCGAGGTGACCGATGCCACCTCCATTCAGTTTCGCATGCTCAACCGCTCGAAAGGGCCCGCCATGTGGAGCCCCCGTGCGCAATGCGACCGCGCCCGCTTCATCACCGAGTGGCGCCATCGGTTGGAAAACACGCCCAACCTTAACATCTGGCAAGACGAGGCCACGGAGATTCTCACCGAAAATGGCGAAGTGAGCGGAGTGCGCACCATTTGGGGCGCCACGCTTTTGGCTCGTGCCGTGGTGGTCACGGCGGGCACATTTCTTCGTGGCTTGATGCACATTGGCCGCAAGCAGGTGCCGGGCGGACGTTGTGCCGAACCGGCCGCGGCTTTCCTCACCGAAAGCATCAACCGCCTAGGCATTGAGTCGGCCCGAATGAAAACGGGCACGCCGGTGCGCATTGACAAGCGGTCGGTGCATCTCGATGAAATGGAGTTGCAGCCGGGCGAAACAGACTTTCACCGCTTTTCGTATATCACAGAGCGCCGCCCCCTACCCCAGCTGCCGTGTTGGACAACCAACACCAATGCTGAAGTGCACGAGGTGTTGCGCTCGGGCCTAGCCGACTCGCCACTTTATAACGGACAGATTAAGAGCATCGGGCCGCGTTATTGCCCTAGCATCGAAACGAAACTCGTCACCTTCCCCAACCGCGACCAACACCCGCTCTTCTTGGAGCCTGAAGGGGTGGAGACAAACGAACTTTATTTGAATGGCTTTTCATCGAGTCTGCCGATGAACGTGCAGATCGAGGCGTTGAAGCGCATTCCGTGTTTCCGCGACATTGTGGTGTATCGTCCGGGTTATGCCATTGAATATGATTTCTTCCCTCCCACCCAACTTCACCATTCGCTCGAGGCGAAAGCCGTGCCGGGCTTATTCTTTGCCGGACAGGTGAACGGAACCACCGGTTACGAAGAGGCCGCGGGGCAAGGCTTGATGGCGGGCATCAACGCCGCACTGAAATGTGCGGACAGCGCACCTTTCACCCTGCAACGCGATGAAGCGTATATTGGCGTACTCATCGACGATTTAGTCACGAAGGGAGTGGACGAGCCTTACCGCATGTTTACCTCTCGAGCCGAATATCGCATTTTGCTTCGCCAAGACAACGCCGACATGCGCCTTACGCCTTACGCCGAAAAGCTAGGTTTGGCCACCGCGAAGCGTTCGGCGCTTTTCCACGAGAAGAAGCAGAAAATCGACGAAGTCATCGAGTTTTGTAAGAACTATGCCATCAAGCCCACTGCCATTAACGATTTCTTGGAACGGGTGGGCACAACACCGCTGCAACGGGGCTGCAAATTGTTCGACCTCATTAATCGTCCGCAATTGTCGC
>CAVKKI010000184.1:0-5108 GCA_963656725.1 Oribacterium sp.
ACTCCATCTGGGAGGAGAAGATACTTGACCGCATACATCCTGAAGACCAACGCCGCTGCAATCTTTTGGAACTGGCTTTCCATCATTTCGTCACCACTTCTCATACAGAAAATGCCTTCGACTGGCACTTGGAAAACACCCTACGCATAGCAGACAAAAGTGGAAAAGTTTCATCGAGGAAACGAAGACCCGGAAATCCGTTCATCTCACCTTTGTGACGACTTATGGTGTGAAGAAGGGAATGTATGCTGGAAATGTACAGAACGAGGTGCTGTTGGATGATTTGTTTGAAGGGTAAAACACTTTAGGGTGGTTCTATAAATTAGCTTTGTCAGATTTTGGTCATTTAACAGACTGACATCCTCTATTTGATAGTTTCTGCTTCTCGCTTCATGCCGTGTAACGATAATCTTGTAAATTCCTTCATAACCGTTATTGTAGTGGACGTTCATCAGTTGGTGTTCGTGCTACTTTCAGTTGGTGTTCGTGCTACTTTCAGTTGGTGTTCGTGCTACTTTCAGTTGGTGTTCGTGCTACTTTCAGTTGGTGTTCGTGCTGCTTTCAGTTGGTGTTCGTGCTGCTTTCAGTTGGTGCACGTGCTACCTTCAGTTGGTGCACGCCCTATAAAATCGCAGTTGTTGCGAATTTTGAATGCTTATTTAGAGGGGTTTAGAACGGGCAATAAGAAACCGTATGAAAATTCGCGATTTGCCTTTGTTCTTGAGATGATTTGGACCTTAAAATGGAAGCACAACAAGAAACTATACGACCAATGAAAGGCCCCAAAACGGCCAAAAAGAAAGGTGAAGAATGAATTTAGAAAAGAAAGACCTCTCTTATTTTTTCAGTTTGTAGATAGGGAATTTTGTGGGGCAATAGGTTGTTTTTTGAAATTGTTGCAGGATGACTATAAAAAATAAGAAGGTGACATAATTTCTAATAGCGATAGTTGAGCGCCATTTGTGACCTGTCATCTTCTTATTTCTACGTGTAGTATGGGGCTGATGTGGCTTAAAGTATCTAAGCGTTTAGGACTTTAATTACATCGCAAGAATTTCGGATAGGGAAAAGCCAGTGGCTTGAGCAATTTGTTCGGCGGATAATCCCATATCTTTCATTTTCTTTGCAATTTCCATAGAACGCTCTGTTCGTCCTTCGGCACGTCCTTCTGCACGTCCTTCAGCACGTCCCTCAACCAATCCTTTGGCATGTCCTTCGGCCAAACCTTCAATCATTCCATCAGTTCGTCCCTCACAGTAGCCATCATCGCGGCTTGTGTCGAAAAGGCTGCGCATGTGTCGAACCGATTCCATATATTGCTCGTAAGTTCTTCGTTCTTTGTCGGGCAGCGAATCTACACGAAGTTGATTGCGTGCTTCGGTTAATCCGGCTGTTTGGGTATCGTCGTCAATCTTACCCGTTTTTAAAAATTCAATCCATTCATCGAGTGGAGTAGTGGCAATTTTGTCGAAATCGTTCACGCGGAGGATGTAATATTCGGGGAATAATTCACCAGCGTCTTTACGCAAGTCTACATTTTTTTCTTTTATGCCGAGATAGTTCTCACTTTGTCGGAAAGAAAGTTTCAGCAGGTCGTGCGGCTCGTGCAGTCCCTTAAATTCGGTTTTGCCGTGATACACGTAGTCCTTGCCTTGTCCTAGCTCGAAATAGACAATATTGATGGAATAGATTTTGCGCACTCTGTCGTAAGAGTCGCCTTTGTCGATGTATTCGGTAATGGCTTTCGATACCCCATAGAGCATGCGATGAAAATAGGTTATTTCATGATTGTTTTGTATTTCCACAATAATCAATTCACCCTCTTCATCTTCGGCCAACATGTCTACACGATTATATTTGTCGAGCATGTCTTCTTGATTGCTTTCGCTTTCAAGAAAATGCTTAATCGTAAGTTTCTTGCCAATCAAAGAAAAGAGTAATCCCTCCAACACCGCATGGTTCGCCTTGTTTCGAAGCAAGCGTTTCATGGCCCAGTCGAAGCGGATGTATTTGTCGTAATGTCGTTCCATAACGTATAGGTTTGCAATTTATTGGCAAATATAGACATTATTATCGAAAGGCGTGTTGGGTTTCAGTAGAAACCTATTTCAGCAGTTGTTCGCTATGGCGAATGCTTCGGTACTTAAACGCAAACCACAAGGTGCTGATGACTACTACGGCTGCGCCTACGCCTAAGCCAATGGGGGCGGGCAGACCGAAGGTGATGTCGGCCACAAGCAAGAAGGTGGTGCACACCATGGTCATGAACAGTGCGGGAATGAGTGAAATGAGGAAAGGCTTGTGTTGCTGCGTGAGGTAGACGGTGATGGCCCAAAGGGTGAACACCGAAAGGGCTTGGTTGGCCCAACCCACATAGCACCATAGGGTGTTGAAACCATTGGGGTTGGTGATTTGCCATATCAACAAACTGAAGGTGACGATGAACACGGGCAAGCAAACATAGAGGCGGTTGAGCTTGGGGCGCTGGTCGAGGTGAATGGCTTGGGCAATGATCATGCGGGCCGAGCGCAGCGAGGTGTCGCCCGTGGTGACAGGCAAGGCGGCCACACCGAGCAGGGCAAGGATGCCGCCAAAGGTGCCGAGCCAGTCTTTGCACACCATGTCGACAATGAGTGGGGCTGAGGTGAGATAGCCCGTGGCTTGTGCTTCGGGCAGAGTGGCGTAGCCAGGTTCTGGATTGTTGTAGAAAAACCAAATGCCAATGGTGGCCCACACCACGGCCACAAGTCCCTCGGTGATCATGGCACCATAAAAGATGGGACGAGCCTTGCGCTCGGAGGCGATGCAACGAGCCATCATAGGGCTTTGTGTGGCGTGAAATCCGCTGATGGCGCCACAAGCAATGGTGATGCAGAGGGCAGGGAAAACGTCCTCTTTGAAGCTATCGGGATGCAGTTCCTTTCCTAGATTGCCCAGGTTGGTCCAAAGCTCTGGAATGTTGGGAAATTTAATGAAGAGCATCACAATGAGCGACATCGTCATGAAGAGCAACGAAAGGGAGAAGAGCGGATAGATTTTGCCAATCACCTTGTCGATGGGCAGCATGGTGGCAATGAGATAGTAGATGAAAATGATGACCATCCATAGCATCTTCGTACCCCAAATGTGGCTCATAATTTCAGCTGGGCTATACACAAACACGGCACCCACCATGAGCATTAATATCACGGTAAACACTAAAAGGGTGCTGGCGGCAAACTTGCCTAGATATTTTTGAATGAGCGAGGGAAGGTCGAGGCCGTTGTTGCGCATAGAGAGCATGCCCGAAAGGTAGTCGTGCATGGCACCGGCAAAAATGCAACCCAACACAATCCAAAGGTAGGCTATAGGGCCGAACTTCGCACCCATCACGGCGCCAAAAATAGGTCCGGTGCCAGCAATGTTAAGAAACTGAATGGTGAAGATTTTCCAGTAGGGCATCTTCACATAATCGATTCCGTCGGCTTGAGTGAGGGCTGGAGTGGGGCGGTCGTCGGGGCCGAACACGTGTTCTAGGTAGCGTCCGTAGACGAAGTAGCCTATGATGAGAGCACATAGGCAGATGATGAAAGTGTACATTTTCTATAGTTAGATTAAATTGTTATTTCTTTTGAAAGCAAAATCAGTCGTTTCCTTATGACTTGCTCTTTGAACTTGTAAAATTACAAACAATTTGATTAACGAGGAGTAAATCTCTTGCTTTTTGCAAAATTCCGTAGAAAGTTGTAACTTTGCAGCAGTTTTCAAGCAAGCAAAGTTTAGGTAGTGAGTGTATATCTAAGCCGACAATGATGTCACCGCCGTCTTTAGAAAACGATTGTTTACACCCATGTCTTTCTTTCAACAAGACGTTACTTATGAAATGGCGGGTAAGGCTGTGAGCTTTACCTTATGTGGTTGGTGCAATTGCTCAAACCATCGGGCTATTTCAAACACCGACTTTTTGATGAATAAGTTGCATAAGTTTCACCATTGGGGAGCTTGTGCGCTATTGTAGTACACCGAAGTTTCTTTAGAGGAAAGAAGGGCGATTGTTTCTTACTCTCTCCCTCGCGCGCGTTCCTAATATTATAAGCGGTTAATAGCTTATTCCTCTTCTTTCTCTTAACATTCTCTTTTTATAAAACCGTTTGCACAAGCCGTAGGCTCTTTGCCCGCAATTTGTGCGAACCAATACCCCATTTTCATGACGAAGAAAATGAGACTACTCTCAGTGCTTCTAGGATGCACTCTCGGCTTGTGTTGCCCTTATGCAATGCAGGCACAAACGGCAGAACTAAACACGGCTCTGCAACAGCTCTTTCAACAAGCTCAAAGCCACAATGCCACCTTGCAAAGCATGCAAGCCGCTATTAACCAAGCGGAGGCGGGCATTGAAACGGCACGAATGGAAAAACTGCCCAACATCAACGGCCAGGCCTCGTTCTCTTATCTAGGCAACGCTCGCTTGTGGAACCGTAAATTTGGCGAGAGCACTTCGGCTCCCATGCCCCATTATGGCAACAATTTTCTGCTTCATGCCGACCAAATTCTCTATGCCGGAGGAGCCATTAAAAGCGGCATCGCTTTGGCCGAACAAGGCGCGCAGATGAAGAAACTGGCTGCACAAGATGAGCAACAACGCATTCGCTTTTCGTTGGCAAGCCTCTACTTCCAACTCCACGCACTGCGCAATCAGCAAACAGTGTATGCCACCAACCTTGAGCTGGCACAACAGCAAATAGCCTTGATGAAAAAACGCCGTGAACAAGGCGTGTCGCTGAAAAACGACGTTACCCGTTACGAATTGCAACTGCAACAAATGAGCTTGGGCGAAACCACCGTGATTGACCAACAAAGCATTTTGCGCAAACAACTCTTAACGGCTATTGGCACCGACAGCGCACAAATCGCCTTGCTGGCCGAGAGTGCCTTTGCCGATGAAACCTTGGCCGCTGGCGTGGAGCAAGAATGGCAACAACTAGCCGTGCAGCAGCACCTCGGTTTGCAACAAGCAACTTTGGCTGTGGACATGAGCCGCAATGAGGAACGATTGGCAAAAGCCGACCGTTTGCCCAAAATAGCTCTTGTGGCCGAAGACCACTTAGACGGCCCCATCACCATTGAAG
>CAVKKI010000185.1:0-5091 GCA_963656725.1 Oribacterium sp.
TAGGATACATGCCTCTCACGCATGGTATACGGGTTCGATTCCCGTAGGCGCTACAAGATAAGGAACGTTGAGCAATCAGCGTTCCTTTTTTTTTGAAGATACTCTAGCGAAGAAAAGCTTTTCACATAAAGAATTCTGTAGCTAATGATTATCGAATCCCTACCATAGAGGCCATAAATGACATCAACCTTCTATTTTCTAAAACAACAATCCATCGCATCACATTCAATTTTAATTGCGACAAATCAATTAAGCATGCATCCATACACCAAAATTCAACGATTTTGTGTAAGTTTGCAATGGAAAAAGAAAGCATTCTAGAGAAGCAAGTAATCAGAATAGCATATTATGCAATTGCGTCTCCACTGAATACACTCATTTTAAAGCAGAGATATCCATTTAGAAATGGAGTTTCACACTAGAGAAAAAAAATCATTCAAATGTCCTGTATTTTACATATAGAAACATCCACCAATATCTGTTCTGTAGCTTTATCTCAAGATGGAACATGTCTTTACGAAGAAATCAACTCTGAGGGTCCTTCTCATGCGCAAGTATTGGCAGGATTCGTAAAAGAAGCTGTATCCTTTGCCGATAGCCATGCCATCCCCATTGATGCGGTTGCAGTGAGCAAAGGACCTGGGTCCTACACTGGGCTCCGCATCGGAGTATCTGAAGCAAAAGGAATTGCCTACGGTAGAGATGCCAAACTACTATCCGTTTCTACACTTAAATGCCTTACTGTCCCCATTCTTTTAAAAGAAGAACTTCCTGAAGACGCTTTGATATGTCCTATGATAGATGCACGCCGAATGGAAGTTTATTGCGCCTTATATGATAGGGCATTAAAAGAGATTTGCCCCACCCAAGCCCTAATCATAGATGAAGACACTTTTCACTCCACACTAGACAAACACCCCATTTACTTTATAGGGAACGGAGCTGACAAATGTGTCCAAACGATTAAACATCCCAATGCACATTTCATACAAGGAATTGTACCTAAAGCAAAATATATGATTCCACTAGCCGAAATGGCTATGGCACGAAACGAGATAGAAGACGTGGCTTATTTTGAGCCTTTCTATTTAAAGGAATTTGTGGCAACACAAAGCAAAAAGATTCTATAAACCATTTACATCACATCACAACAAAAGTTACATGCAATCAGCAACATGCGCAACGAATAAAAAAATAGAATACAATTCAACACGACAAACACTAAAACTACCTGAATATGGTAGATTAGTACAAGATATGGTTGATTACGCCTTAACCATAACAGATCGTGATGAACGCCAAGTTTATGCAGAAGCCATCATCGGTGTAATGAGAGGACTTAGTCCCAAAATGAAGGACGTAGTTGATTTTCAGCATAAGCTTTGGGACCATCTAGCCTATATGTCTAATTACCAATTGGATATTACCTACCCCTTCGAGATTAAGCATATTGACACCATAAAAAAACATCCCGAAAAATTATCCTACCCGAAGGGCCACATTAGGTATCGCCACTATGGCCGATTAATTGAAAAAGCAATAAAGGATCTTAATAGCATAGAAGATTCTGACGAAAAAGAAAATCTCATTCGTCTTGTTGCAAACCGAATGAAACGTAATCTAGCCGATTGGAAAGGAGATGGCATTGAAGATAGCAAAGTGGCTCGAGACATTGCATTCTATACAGAAGGTAAAGTTGAGCCCGATTTTTCTTTACCAGGCAAAGAACTTATCCAAATTGGCGAGAACCGCTTTCGAACACGGAAAAACAAAGGATTGTTTTAATAAAATGAGTTTTCGATTCTCTCATTAAAAGAAAAGAATATTCCTCTAAGATAAGCACACAATAGTATACCACTTATATCTGTTTCAATATGAGCACGTTTATTATTGAAGGAGGCCACCGATTAAAAGGAGAAATAACTCCACAGGGAGCCAAAAACGAAGCATTACAAGTAATCTGCGCCACCTTATTAACCTCTGAAGAAGTACGCATCCAGAACATTCCTAACATTCTAGATGTTAACAACCTCATTGCTCTACTTGAACAAATGGGAGTGAGCACTCATTGGCATGGTGAGGGAGATTGCTCATTTTGCGCAAATAACATACGCCTTGATTATTTAGAAAGCAATGAGTTTCTAGAACGTTGTTCACGCCTTCGCGGATCGGTTCTGCTTATAGGCCCTCTTGTAGCACGATTTGGCTTGGCCACAATTGCTAAGCCTGGAGGTGATAAAATCGGTAGGCGACGTTTAGACACGCATTTCTATGGTTTACAAAAGTTGGGTGCTCGTTTCTTCTACAATGAAGAACTTGGCACCTATCACATTGAGGCACAAAAGTTAAAAGGCACTTACATGCTTCTTGATGAAGCCTCCATAACAGGCACTGCTAACATCATCATGTCAGCTGTGTTAGCAAAAGGAACAACTACCATCTACAATGCGGCCTGCGAGCCATACATTCAGCAACTGTGCCACATGCTAAACCAAATGGGCGCACGCATTTCGGGCATTGCATCCAATCTTATTACCATTGTAGGAGTTGAAAGTTTGCATAGCGCTACACATCGCATTCTGCCAGACATGATTGAAATTGGCTCATTCATTGGTATGGGGGCGATGGTCGGAGATGGATTAATTATCAAACAAGCTGGAGTTAAACAATTGGGTATCATCCCTGAAGCATTTCGACGTCTCGGAATTAAGCTCTATATAAAAGGAGATGATATACTCATCCCTGCGCAAAAACACTACCAAATAGAGTCGTTTATTGATGGTTCTTTCATGACTTTAGCAGATGCCCCTTGGCCTGGTCTCACCCCCGACCTAATCAGCGTTCTATTAGTCGTAGCGACTCAAGCTCGTGGCACCGTGTTATTCCATCAAAAGATGTTTGAGAGTCGATTATTCTTCGTAGACAAGCTCATTGACATGGGAGCACAAATCATTTTATGCGACCCACACAGAGCAGTTGTTGTAGGACACAATCACAAGATTCGACTTCGCGGAAGACGTATGACCTCACCCGACATCCGAGCCGGCATAGCATTGCTCATAGCAGCTCTTAGTGCTGAGGGTATAAGCGAAATCAACAACGTGGAACAAATTGATAGAGGCTATGAACGGATTGAAGAAAGACTAAATAAGCTAGGCGCTAATATCAAACGAATCAAATAAAAGATTAGGGTGATTTCACAAAACGACTTTGGAGCTATTTCCTATTTTCCGTTTTATTAGTAATAGTTATAGCCCTCGCCCTAAATAATTTCAAACTAATGATATACGAGAACGAGGTCTTTTGTATTGGATACATTAGCAAGCATAGAGGACTACGAGGAGAAGTGGAACTTTGTTTCACCGACGATTGTTTCGACACTGGTTCTGCAGACTATTTTGTATTAGAAATAGATGGTATTTTTGTCCCATTCTTTTGGGAAGAATACCGTTTCAAAAATAACGATACAGCCATACTAAAATTCTGCGACATTAATGACGAGTCACAAGCACGTAAACTTGTAGGTTGCAAAGTTTTCTACGCCAAAAAGCATTTAGCGAAAGAGAGATCCAACAATAAGGCCACTCTATCGTCCTACAAAGCACTTACAGGCTTCAATGTCTACAATCAAGAAAATAAGGAGATAGGAAAGATTGCACATGTAGACGATTCTTCAAGCAATATTTTGCTGACGATTGAAACTATTCAAAACAAAGAGCTACTTTTTCCATTCCACAACGATTTCCTACTTGATTTCGATTTACAAGAGCGTACGATTAAACTCCTTATACAAGAAGAGATTTTCAGCCTTAATGATTAGTGGATAAAACAATAGCTATTCCACCCTTACAGCCAAAACAAACTCTATGAAAAAAATAGCCATACTCGGTTCTACAGGGTCAATAGGTACACAGACCTTGGACGTTATAAATCAACATCCCGACCTATTTGAAGCCCGAGTTCTCACAGCAGGAAACAATGCTGACTTGCGCATTCAGCAGGCCCAACGTTTTATCCCAGATGCTGTAGTTATAGCCAACGAAGAGAAATATAACTACGTCAAAGAGGCACTGCAATCCCTTCCCATCAAAGTCTATACGGGAACTGATGCACTATGCCAAGTTGTACAAAGTGATGAGATAGACGTTGTTGTCACTGCTATGGTTGGCTTTGCAGGATTACGTCCGACTATCTCTGCCATTAAAGCCCACAAAATTATCGCACTTGCCAATAAGGAGACCCTTGTTGTAGCTGGCCAGATCATTCGCAATCTTTGCATTGAAAATCGTGTTTCCATACTCCCCGTTGATAGCGAGCATTCTGCTATTTTTCAATGTTTGAATGGCGAGGGAAATAATGCTGTTCGACGAATTTTGCTCACTGCATCAGGAGGTCCCTTCCGAAAGCATTCAATAGAGCAGATGCAAGACGTTACTGCAGCTCAAGCCCTACAACATCCCAACTGGAAAATGGGAGAAAAAATCACAATTGATTCTGCCACAATGCTCAACAAGGGATTTGAAATGATTGAAGCACATTGGCTCTACAATGTTCAACCAGCAGACATACAAGTAGTAATACACCCTGAAAGCATCATTCATTCTGCTATAGAATTTGAAGACGGAGCGATTATCGCTCAATTGGGAACTCCCGACATGCGACTCCCCATACAATATGCCTTAAGTTTCCCTCAACGCATTCCATTAAATACAAAAGCACTTAACCTCTTTAAAATAGGAAGTCTTCATTTTGAGGAACCTGACTTCGAACGTTTTCCTTGTTTGCGACTAGCCTACGAAGCTATTGAACGTGGAGGGAATATGCCTTGTATTCTCAATGCAGCAGGAGAAATCACAAATTTGGCATTCAGACAAGGTAAAATCGGATACCCACAAATCGCCACTTTGATTTCAGAAGTAATGCAAAAAGCAAATTTCATAGAGCAGCCTACCCTTGACGATTTGTTTGAAACAGATCAGGCAATTCGCCAACAAACCCTAAACTTTATAAAGTAAAAACATTTCACTAACATATCAAGAGATAAAAGCAATGGAAGTTTTCTTCATACGAGCACTACAACTCATTCTATGT
>CAVKKI010000186.1:0-5059 GCA_963656725.1 Oribacterium sp.
CCCCAATTCTAATGAGATCGCTTCTTATTTCACTGCTTATGCTCATAGCAATGCCTTGTACTTCGCAAAAGGCATTCAAGTCCATCAAAATAGCATTTAAGGCAAAGAATTACAAGGAGGCCATTCAAAACATTAACAAACTTCGGGCCGACTCAGTTTATAAGAATGACCCAAAACTATGTTTGTATAGCATCGAAGCCAACAAAGCCTTGAATGACATAGAGAATACGAAAATTTACTTAAAGAGCAAATACGATACACTAAGTTTTTTTTCAACCACCCACATTCTTGTGAAAGAAGCTCTACTCTTAGACTCAATAGAAACCCAAATAGAGAAAATCAAAGGGAAAAATCCCAAACAAAGGTTTTTGTCTACAGAAATCCTCCAAAAATACTATCCTAATCTACAAGCGGCAATCCGCTATTATTATCGTAAACAGAACTATGGAGAATGTATGACCTACCTACGTAGCTATCTTGATATACCTCAAACAAAACTTGCTCAACAAGTTCGTTTGAGCATCTCAAATGAAGACCTAAAAAACAACGCAACACTTTATCTGCTCAATGCATACTATTCAAAAAAATATACTGAAACACATCGCTATGAAAGTGTTTTGCTGAACGATAGTACTAGCGAATTAGCATTGAAATATTATACTCTCACAGCCCTAGAAGAAAAAAACGACTCTGCCTTCGAAAAATATGCCCTAATGGGCTGGAATCGCTACCCCAAACAACCTTTCTTTTTTTCGCATTTGGCCGATTTTTATAATAAGGGAAAACTGTATAATAAAACACTTGATATTTCACAAGAACAACAAAAGAGAGGTGAATTCAAGCAACTAACCTACATGGCACAGTGTATTGCCTATTTCGAAACAAATCAACACGACAGTTGCATCACAAAATGTACGCAACTTCTACAATGTGACAGCACACAAGCCGAGGCACACTACTATCTAGGAGCATCCTACGTGGCAATGGCTGAAGAAATGCAAATGCCCGAAAAAATGTCAAGCCAAACTTATCGCAAAGCATTAGAGGAGCGACAGACCTACTATAAAAAAGCTGAACCCGAATTAGAAATATATAAAAGCTTGAAGCCCAAAGCGAAAGAACAATGGGCTCCCCTACTCTACAAAGTTTATTTAGCATTAAACAGAGGAGGCAAGTTTGCCGAAATTGAAAAGATGCTATAAATTGCCAACCCAAACGTACTTACTCTTATGTTAAAACATTTCCTTAACGCACTGATACTCTCTAACAAAGAGTGGAAAGATTATACCATAAACTACCAACTAAACAACAAAGAAAAAAGCAATAAAGATTCATTTGTAGACCAATTGCGAAGTCTAATAAAAGAGGGCATCGATGAAGAATGCGTCGAAATCGAAAAAATAATTCAAAATAAAGAAGAAGCCACTTTTAGAAACACGATAGTCCCCCTTTCTAACACTGGATTAAAATTAGGACAAGCCACAAATGTACTTTTTAACTTGCTAAGTGCTGAAACTAGCGATGAACTAGAAGTGTTGGCAAACGAACTGTCGCCAAAACTCACAGAACATAGCAACAATATTATGCTCAACAAAAAACTGTTTGAGCGAGTTAAACACGTTTACAAGCAAGAAAAACAATATCTCAATGGCGAGGACCTTATGCTACTCAATAAAACTTATGAGGGGTTTGAACGTTCGGGTGCCACACTTTGCGACAAAGAGAAAGAAACGTTACGTCAACTCACAACACAACTATCGGAACAGACACTCTTATTCTCACAGAACCTACTGAAGGAAACTAATTCTTTTCAACTCCACTTAACCTGTAAAAATGATCTAGCTGGATTACCTCAAATACATCAGGATGCAGCTAAACAAGAAGCCGAAGCACATAATCTGAAGGGATGGTTGTTTACGCTCCATGCCCCTAGCTACACCCCATTTATGATGTACTCAAGCCAACGTACTCTCCGCGAGAAGATGTATAAAGCTTACAATAGTCGTTGCACACATTCCAACGAACAAAACAATTACAAGGTAGTGGAAAATATCGTCAACCTACGACGAGAGATTGCGCAACTTCTTGGATACAAAAACTATGCTGATTTTGCATTACGCCGAAGAATGGCTAGCAATGCAGAAAATGTATACCAGCTTTTGAATGGCCTAATTGAAAAGTATTTGCCAATAGCACAGAATGAAGTAAAAGAGGTTGAACAAATGGCGAAAAACTTAGAGGGAAAAGACTTTAAAATGATGCCATGGGATTTCACCTATTATTCCCAGAAGATGAAAAAAGAACTTTATGACTACGACCCAGACATGCTGCGTCCCTACTTTGAACTATCGAAAGTACAGAAAGGCGTATTGAATTTGGCCACACGACTCTATGGAGTGTCATTCGAAAAAAATAATCGTTTCCCTGTTTATCAAGAGGATGTTATTGTCTATAATGTGTATGACAAAGACCATTCTTTCTTAGCCCATTTGCTACTGGATTTTTTCCCGCGAAAGACCAAAAAAGGCGGAGCTTGGATGACAAACTATCGTGATGAAAGCGCCGTAGTGCCCGAGGACGTTGAAATCACAACATCTAACTCATGGCGCCCCGTTGTAAGCGTTACAACTAATTTCACGAAACCGACAAAGGACACACCATCCTTACTCACACTAAATGAAGTTGAGACCTTCCTACACGAATTTGGACATGCATTGCATGGCATTTTTGCCATGACACGCTACGCTTCACTTAGTGGAACTTCTGTTTTTTGGGATTTTGTAGAACTTCCCTCACAATTCATGGAAAACTATGCCATTGAACCAGAATTTTTAAGTACATTTGCCTACCACTATCAAACAGGCGAAGCAATACCTCAAGAATACATTGACCGAATACGGAAAAGCCGCAATTTCATGGTGGCTTATTCATGTATACGTCAGGTGTCATTCGGCCTTCTAGACATGGCTTACTACACAATAGAAAAGCCTTTAAAAGAAGATATAAAATGTTTCGAAAACAGAGCATGGAAACAAGTACAACTTTTGCCCGTGGAGCCTACCGCTTGTATGAGTGTACAATTTAGTCACATCATGTCAGGCGGTTATGCAGCTGGATATTATAGTTATAAATGGGCCGAGGTGCTTGACGCAGATGCTTTTTCCTTGTTCAAAGAGAAAGGTATATTCAACAAAGAAGTGGCTAAGAACTTCAGGGACAATATATTGTCGAAAGGAGGAACAGACAATCCCATGAAACTATACACATCTTTTCGAGGAAAAGAACCTAGCATAGAAGCGCTACTTAAACGCGATGGATTAGCAAACTAATCACACAAAGCATCAATCCACTATATTATGAATTTAACCAAATCGGAATTACTTGATAAAAGATACCTACGTATGGCGCGTATTTGGGCAGAAAATTCTTACTGCACACGTCGACAAGTGGGTGCACTTATCGTAAAAGATAAAATGATTATCAGTGATGGATATAACGGAACCCCTTCAGGCTTCCCCAATGTATGTGAGGGAAACAATGGACTAACACTTCCATACGTTCTTCATGCCGAAGCCAATGCCATCACAAAGATTGCTCGTTCAGGTAACAATTCAGATGGTGCGACGCTTTATGTAACAGATGCACCCTGTATAGAATGTGCAAAGTTGATTATTCAAGCAGGAATAAGACGCGTAGTATATGCCCGCAGTTATAGACTGACTGATGGAATTGAGTTACTTAAGGAAGCTAATATAGAAGTAATGCATATTATTGAAGAAGAGTAGCAAACAATTTGTATCTTTGCAGAGAATTCATCTTAACACACAAATATCTTCGATTTTAGAATGATTCAACATAATAAAAATAGATTTCTGCCACTATTCGTTTCATTAGGAGTGATTGTTGGTATATTTCTAGGTAGTTTCTTTGCAAACCATTTTTCTGGAAATCGTTTAAGCATCATAAATAATTCTAGTAATAAATTATTAGACCTTTTTCATCTCATTGATGATCAATATGTTGACACCGTAAACATCCCTAACCTTGTTGAGAAATCGCTTCCTCAAATACTCAAAGAACTTGATCCCCATTCTACCTATATAACAGCATCGAAAGTGGAAGAGTCTATGCAAGATCTTAAAGGTAGTTTTTCTGGAATCGGCATACAATTTACTCTCTATAATGATACTATTCGAGTAGTGAAAATCGTAAAAGGTGGCCCATCGGAAGGTATTGGTCTACAAGCTGGCGATAGAATTGTTAAAATTAATGGCGAGAACTATGTAGGTGATACCATCAGCAATGATGGAGCGATGTCAAGGCTAAAAGGAGAAAAGGGATCCATTGCTCGATTAGAAATAAAGAGATCAGGTATACCGAATCTCATTAACTTTAAAATAACACGTGGGGACGTACCTATAAAAACAGTAGATGCTGTTTATTGCCCTGCACCAAGTGTAGGATATATTCGAATCAGCAGTTTCGGAGATACAACATATGCCGAATTCATAGCAGCTTTAACAAAGCTACAGAACCAAAATTTTAATAAACTAATTATCGACTTAAGAGGTAACCCTGGTGGATATATGGGAACAGCCGTTCAATTAGCGAATGAATTCTTACCTAAAAATTCGCTAATAGTCTATACTAAAGGAAGAAAATCTCCCCAAAAAGAATATAGAACAGATGGACGAGGTGCCTATCAAACATTACCTTTAGTCGTCTTAATCGATGAAACTTCTGCTTCGGCTAGCGAAATATTTGCAGGAGCCATCCAGGACAATGACAGAGGCACTATTATCGGTCGTCGTTCTTTCGGGAAGGGACTGGTACAAGTACCCATTGAATTTCCAGATGGATCCATGTTACGATTAACAACCGCTCGTTATTATACCCCTTCAGGTAGATGCGTGCAAAAGCCCTATAAGCCTGGTGATGAAGAAGATTATGAGGCTGACTTAATATTGCGAGCAGAAAATGGTGAATATTACTCAGCTGATAGCATTCACACAAGTGGGGAACAATATAGTACAAGATTAGGGCGCACGGTATATGGTGG
>CAVKKI010000187.1:0-5053 GCA_963656725.1 Oribacterium sp.
TCGTGGAGAGGCTTGGCGGGTTCTCGTATTGCAAAGATACGAATAATCATTGACAACACAAACATTTCGGCAAGAAGAATCTCAAAAAAGTCACGTTCTCTTCATTTAAGGGTGGTTCTAATAATTCTGAAATAGAAATTATTAAAACTATCCTTTACATAAATGATTAGAGCTGCGTTTCTCCCTCAATAAAGTTCTCGAGGAAGAGGTGCTCGCCATCAAACACCGCGTAGGTGAAGAGCGAAATCCAATCGCCGAGAATGAGCAGACGAGTGGTGCGAGTGAGCATTAGATCGAGTTCTATGTGACGATGGCCGAAAATGAAGAAGTTAATGTCGGGATGCGTCTTTAAATAATCCTTTGCAAACACGATGAGTTCTTCGTTCTGCTCTCCTTGATAAGGCGGCTCTTTTCCATCCACTCGCTTTTGGCGCGAGCGCCGAGCCCATTCCAATCCGAAGGAGACACCCCAACGGGGATGCAAAGCAGAGAAGAGGCGCTGGCAAAGAGGACTGTGAAATACGGAACGAATGAACTGAAACTTGCGGTCGGTAGACCCTAAGCCATCGCCGTGTGCCAAGAAGAACGTCTGCCCATGCAGTTCCACCACCTCATTGTGGCGATGAAGCACCATGCCACATTCCTTTTCAAAATAGTCAATTTGCCAAATGTCGTGGTTGCCAATAAAGTAGTGCACCTCCACACCGAGATCGGTAAGTTCGCTAATTTTACCTAGCAGTCGGGTGTATCCCTTGGGCACCACGTTTTTATATTCATACCAAAAGTCGAAGATGTCGCCCATTAGGTAAACAGCCTCGGCTTTGTGTTTGATGCTGTCCAAAAAATTCACCAAGCGACGCTCTTGCATGCGGGGGTGCGCAATGGCTAAGCTACCAAGGTGGGCATCCGAAAGGAAGTAAATGGACTTTTTTTGTGTTTGCATATTCCCAAATATGTATGTAAAAATTTGATCGACGCTCAATTCGTGTAGATTAAAAACTGATCCGTGCAACCTTTTGCGCTTAGGTAAACGATTTTTTTCAAACCATTGCCTACATAAAACCGAGTTCGAGCTTTGCCTCTTCGGTCATCATGTCTTTGTCCCATTCGGGTTCGAACACAAGGTTCACTTGCACCTTTTCCACACCCTCGATGCCTTCGAGTTTGGTGCGAACGTCCTCCACAATAAAGTCGGCTGCAGGACAGTTGGGAGCGGTGAGCGTCATATCTACGTCAAGACTGCGCTCGTCGCTCAAGTCAATGCGATAAATTAGGCCCAAGTTGTAGATGTCTACGGGAATTTCAGGGTCGTACACAGTTTTCAGCACATCCACAATGCGCTCTTCTATTTTAAGTTTTTCGTCGGGAGTCATTTCTTATATTTATATATAGGTGTGTCGTTTATAATTTGCCAGATTCTTGATAGCTATAGTAGCCCTCGGAGGTCACAATTACGTGATCGATGAGGTGAATATTCATGGTGTTGGCCGCACGGTTCACATTGGCAGTGAGCGAATCATCCTCCCGGCTAGCCATTTTGTTGCCCGATGGGTGATTATGCACCAAAGCGATATTCGGAGCATTGGCCAAAAGGGCTTCTTTTAGAATGATGCGCACATCGACCACGGTGCCTGTCAGTCCACCTTTGCTGATGAGCCGAGAGGCAATCACTTGCAAGCGCTGATTGAGCAACAACACGTGACTTTCTTCGTGCGAGAGGTTTTGCAATTGATGCTTGTAGTAGGTGTAGATATCCTCGGCCGAGGCAATTCGCACCTTGCGGTCGCGCTCCGCACTGCGGCGCGCTCCTATTTCACAAGCGGCAAGGATGCTCACGGCTTTTGCCTCGCCCACTCCTTTATATTGACAGAGTTCGGCAATGGTGCGTTTGCCCAACGTGGTGAGGCTGCCGTCGCAATCGTTGAGTATGCGTTGCATCAGCGACACGGCATTCTCATCGCGATTGCCCGAGCCGATGAGTATGGCTAGCAATTCGGAGGTCGACATGCTCTCCACGCCCTTGGCCATAAACTTTTCGCGCGGGCGATCGTCGAGCGCCATGTCGGTGATATTGAGTTTCATGAGCAAGCCACGCAGTGAGGATTATTTATAAAAATTCTTACGGAAGGCATCAAATTCACCCTTTCCTCTCACACAGCGTTGCCACCAAGCTCGCAACAGTCCCGAGCCATAGCCCCAAAGTTGAATGTAGGCTGCGGCAATGGCACGAAGTCCCACGCCCACGCTTCGCTCCAGCCTTGCGGCATCCATAAAGATAATGAGAGCAAATAGGGCTAACGGCAATAGCAACCACCAAGCATAGGGGCAACCTAGTAAGGCAGCCACCACACTCAGCACAACGAGCAAGAAACAGCCCACGGTGAAAGCGGAGGGGAGCAGATGCACTAATTTGAGTGTGCCAGGATGACGTTTCGTGAGGTTGATGCGCGCTATGCCCGAATTGTGCACTTGTTTAAAAAACTTCTTAAGATCGGTGCGGCGCTTGTGCCACACCCAAGCCTCTGGAAACAAACGGCAAGCGTAACCACCCTCAAAAATGCGGGTGGAAAAGTCAATGTCTTCGCCAAAGCGCATTTCTGAAAATCCATGAAGCGCTTCATAGGTAGTACGTCGCACGCCCATGTTAAACGAACGGGGATAGAACTTATCGAGTTTCTTCTTTCCCCCGCGAATGCCGCCCGTGGTGAAAAAGGAGGTCATGGCATAATTAATGGCCTTTTGCATCGGGGTGAAATCCTTATGAGCGCGGTCGGGGCCACCAAAGGCATCGCAAGGATTCGTGCGTAGCTCGGCATCCACTTGTTGCAAATAGGTGGGGGGCAACACCACGTCGGAGTCTAAAATCAGCACATAGTCTCCCTTGGCCCGTGCCACACCAGAATTGCGTGTTTGTCCTGGACCAGAATTAGACTTTTTATAATAATGTACGTTGAGTTTGTCTTCGTATTTGCGCACCACCTCTTGACAAGGCACACTCGATCCGTCTTCCACCACTATTACCTCAAACTCTTTAAGCGTTTGAGCAGTTAGGCTTTGAAGCAGTTCGTCCACCTCAGCAGGACGATTATAAACAGGCACAATAAATGAGTAGTTCATAGGAGCAAAGGTAGTAAAAAAAAGGCATATCCGCCCCACCTTCGGCATTTTAGTCGATATTAAGTCACGGTTCTTTCATTTTCAGAACCACCCTAATATTAAAATAGCTAACTTTGCCCCACGAAGCCAATCCTTATCCATTCACATGTCAAACGCTCTCATCCCCCACCCCCTCATCACCGAAGCCTCACGTTTTGAAGCCGTTATTTTGTGCGATGGCGATTTCCCCTCTCACCCCATTCCGCTTCATCTGCTTCAGCACGCCCCCTATCTTTGTTGTTGCGACGGAGCTGGCCAGCGATGCATAGAACAAGGCATTATGCCGCAAGCCATTGTGGGCGATGGCGACTCGCTACCCCTGGAATTTAAAACAAAATATGCCTCCATTTGGCACCCTGTGTCTGAGCAAGACGACAACGACCAAACAAAGGCTCTGCGCCATTGCCTATCGAAAGGTTTTCATCGCATCTGCCTACTTGGAAGCACGGGCAAGAGAGAAGATCACACCTTGGGAAATATTTCGCTCTTGGCGCGCTACGTTCAAGGGTTTGGAGTAGATGTCACAATGGTCACCAACCAAGGCTATTTTGTGGTAACACAAGGGAAGCAGACTTTTGCCTCTTATTCAAAACAAGCGGTCAGTCTTTTCAACATCAATTGCAAAAAACTTGAAGGCATGGGCTTGCATTGGTCGCCCTACGCCTTTCAATCGTTATGGCAAGGCACACTCAACAGAGCTGAATCAAACGCTTTCGAACTCAACGGCGATGGCTATTATATGGTGTATCGCACTTTTCCCCAATAACATTCTCCTCCTAAAGTTTTTTCCTTTTATTCATGCCCGTACAATAGCAAAATGTGGAAGGTCATAAACAATCCGCCCTTAATTTTATAAGATTGTTCTCATTTTCCGCCCCCATTTTTATAAGGTTTGCACCACCTTCCGCCCCTAATTTTATAAAATCATGTATCTTTACGATTGAAATTCAAGCATTTAAGGAACATAAACAAATAACAGATCATTCACCCAACAAAAATCCTCACTAAGATTTTGTCGGGTGAATGCATCTTATGCTTTCGATATTTCCTCTAAAGTCAGTCCGGTGACTTGAGCAATTTGATTATCAGACATGCCCAGCGCTTTTAGTTGTTGAGCAATTTCCATTGAACAAGCGGTGCGACCTTCATTTATTCCCTCCGCACGCCCCTTGGCCATGCCTTCTTCTAAACCTTCCGCACGGCCTTTAGCTTCGCCTTTTTTCATGCCTATTGCCATGCCTTCTTCCATACCTTCGGCGTGTCCTTCGACGTGTCCTTCACAATAGCCATCGTCATGGCTAGTAGCGAAGAGACTACGCATATGGCGCACCGATTCCATATAAAGTTCGTAGGTTTTTCGTTCTTTGTCGGGCAAAGAGTCAATGCGAAGCTGGTCACGTGCAGCAGTCAAACCGGCCGTTTGAGTGTCGTCGTCAATTTTGCCTGTTTTCAAGAATTCTATCCATTCATCGAGCGGTGTGGTGGCAATTTTATCGAAGTCGTTTACACGAAGAATGTAATACTCGGGGAATAATTCACCTGCGTCTTTACGAAGGTCTACATTCTTTTCTTTTATGCCGAGATAATTTTCGCTTTGTCGGGAAGAGAGTTTCAGCAGATCGTGAGGTTCATGCAATCCTTTAAATTCTGTCTTGCCATGATACACGTAATCTTTTCCTTGTCCTAGCTCGAAATAGACGATGTTGATGGAATAGATTTTGCGCACCCTGTCATAAGAATCACCTTTATCGATGTATTCAGTAATGGCTTTCGACACACCATAGAGCATGCGATGGAAATAGGTGATTTCGTGATTGTTTTGTATCTCCACGATAATCAACTCACCTTCTTCATTCTCGGCCAACATGTCCACTCGATTATACTTGTCGAGCATATC
>CAVKKI010000188.1:0-5034 GCA_963656725.1 Oribacterium sp.
GCCACTAGTGAAACACTATTAAGCCACTAGTTTTTCCTATTAAGCCACTAGTTAAAAGCATAAAGCGTTAACATTTATTTTATAGAAATTCAATTCAAAAGCAAAGCATTCTCCATTTATTGAAGAAGAAAAGGTAATTTAGAACAACAGATTAGTATGAAAGAAATTGCATAAAGTATGCATAAATGGAACAAGACTATCTAGCAAAAAATATAAATGGTTGTATAAACTTTCGGAGCAAAACACCCCTCCCCCATGAACTTTACAAACACTATTGCTGTTACTTGCACTATTGCTTGCACTAGCGCTGGTTTTCAATGATTCCAACAGTGCAAGTAGAAGAAAATTGTACTTACATTTTACTGCACAACAACACATGGGGCACCAAGAAAACGTAGAAAAAAAATATAAACTTTTTGGCAGTAAAAACTGCATAATTATTGCATAAAGAATGAATAATTATGCAGTACGAGAGGGTGATTTTTAGGGAGGAAAGTGCAAGCGAGTGCAAGCAACAAAAACTGCTGCTTACACTCGCGAAACACTTAATATCCAACAAAGTGCAAGCACTTTGTGCAAGCAACAGCAAATGCTTGCATTAAACTTATAGGGAAAGGTAATAGGAGATTTTCGCTTGTTTTAGATAGGAAAAGAAGCATAAAGGCAAAAGTGTTCTATACTTCTTCTTAAACTAACCTTAATAGCTAACTAAAAACACTAACATAATTAGCAAAAGCCACTTGCGCCGACGCGGGACGCGTCGCCCCCGGAAGGCTGCACAAAGTGGCTCATTCGCCATCACTCTCTACACCAAAAGCATTCACCGCTGTCACCACATAGCGACTATGTCGCAAGGCTGGAAGGGTGAGTAGCTTTTCAAAATGCGTGTCAGTTAAACGCACGGCTAAGAGTTCGTCACCCCGAAGCGAATCGAGCCGATAAACGTTGTAGCGCATGCGCCCCGTGTCGTCTGAAACAGGTTGCCAAGAAAGACAAAGTTTGTTTCCTACAAAAGATTTCGACACCTTCGGGGCAGCTGGAACCGAGGTGCACTGCCACGTCATGGGGGGTACGAGGGCCGGACGAGCGTAGAAGTTGGTTTGCAACCAACTAAGCACACCCTTCGTGTTGTTCAACAAAAACTGAGTGCGGAAAAAGGCCTGACCGCCTAATCCTTGAGCACGGGCCACATTCAGTTGGCGCTGAAAGGTGCCCAAGGGCCAATTTTTCTCTTTTGCGTCCAAACAATAGGCGCCAAGGCCTGGCACCACAGGCCGATTGGCATCGTTCTCACGCCAATCGGCCAGAAAGGGATAGAAATTATCACCATCGAAATACATCATAGGGAAGAGCATGTCCATCCACCCCTTACGTAACCATAGTTGCGCATCTTGCGACACGGCATCGCGCGCATTCCAACTTCGCGAACTGTAGCGCGAAAGGTCGGAGTATTTGCCCACGGGCGAGCAACTGAGCTTCACCCACGGGTGCACCTTCTTCACCGCCTCGGCAATGGTTTGCACACAAGTGTTGATGTTTTGCGTGCGCCACCATTGCTTATTCTGCCCATTGCCATAACGGCGATAGGTGGCATCGTCGTTGAAGGAAACGGAAGGTTCGGGGTAACGGATATAGTCGAGATGAATGCCGTCTACCTCATAATTTTGCACTATTTCTTGACACACCTTAGCCAAATAGGTGGCCGTGGCAGGCACGCCAGGATCCATCATCCACTGATCGCCACAACGCTGACACAGTTCGGGGTGAAGTGAAGGCAAGGCTTTGCCACCCAACTGCTTGGCCACCGCCACCTTACAAATGGGGAAGCACACCACCCAGGCATGGCACTCCATGCCGCGCTGATGACACTGCTCTACGGCATATTGCAAGGGGTCGTAGAGCGGACGCTGCCCTGCATGGCCCGTGAACACTCCGTCCCAAGGCTCAAGACACGAGGCATAGGCCGTGGTGGAACGAATGCGCGACTGAAAGAGCACGGTGTTGATGCCCGACTGTTGCAGTTGGTCGAGCATCTGGCAGAGTTGCTGCTTTTGTTCTTCGGCCTGCGCGGGAGTGGTGGCCGGTTTTTTGGGCCAATCTAAGCCCATTAACGTGGTGAGCCACACGGCGCGCACTTCATAGGCCACTTGGGGCGTTACGGGGGAGTGAGGGGGATAAGCACGGAGAGCGAGGGAGAAAAATAAAGTAAGAAGAAGAAGAAAATATTTGGACATGAAAAAAAGGGGTTAAGAAATTGAGCAAGCCTGTGGGGGGCGACACGGCCCGCGTCGGCGCTAACACAAGAAGAATAGAAACAGTGTTTTCTTCTAAGAATCATTACATTTGTGCTAGCTCCGACGCGGAACGCGTCGCCCCCAAGCTACTAGCGTTTGTATTCATTTACTTGCTTGCTGATAGAGCAAATGCACCATACCTTGCGGCACACCCAACTTAATGGCTCGGTCGAGGTCGGCTTTTGCCGCCTTTTTCTCACCCAAGCGCAGAAGCATTTTGGCACGCTCCACAAGGTAACTGCTCTCTTCTGGATAAAGGCGCAGCAAGGCATCATAGTCGGCGCGAGCCAAAGCATAAAGTGAAAGTTCGGCTTCAACCGTGGCTCGCGTGCTGAGTGCATCGGCATTATCGGGATGGGCCGCAACAATGAGATTGAGGCGATTGAGCGCCTCTTTAGGCTGTCCCATCTGCTGCAGGGTGAGAGCATCGAGAATCTGCGCATTCACATTCTGCGGATTGTCGGCCATCAGCGTCTGCAGGTCGGCATGCGCTTCTGGATAAAGATGGAGTTGATAACGAGCGGCTGCACGCACAAAACGAGCACGCTCTTGAATGGCGGCCGTCATGCCCTCGAAATGCGATTTTTCCATCACTTGCTGAGCATCTTCTATAGCTTCGTTGGCGTGCCCCAGTTGCAGATTTGCCTCAGCACGAGCCACGCGGGCGTCAAAATAGTTGGGATAATCTTTCACTATTTCCGTGAGCTTCTTCACAGCTGCTGCATTATCGCCACGAGCCATATCGACCAAACCTAGATTGTAGCGAATAACATGATTGCCTGGCGCCGTAGGGCGCAGTTTCAAGGCTTCTTTAAATAGCTGCTCTGCCTCTTGAAGCGAGTCGGCATGGAGCGCATTAAAGGCTCGGCGCAAATGGTCAACATATTGCACAGAGTCGGCTCGTTCGCGCTCTAAAGTTTTCATTTCCTGCTTATAGTCGTCCATCGTTTTAGCACGCACTCCCCCCTTTCCTCTTTCTAAAGGAATGATGGTTTGCGCCTGCAGAGCAAGAGCGCCCATGGTGAAACAAAGGAGGAACGTTATGAATATGCGTAGCTTCATTATTATCTAAAATTTATTCGCTCTTGCCTAACACATCGCAATGTTGAGGGTTGGGCAAGAGCGTATTTGGAATTATAGAAGGGTTATTTATTATTCTGAAAGAAGATGGTTTAACTCTGCTAAAGACATGTTTAGCGCAGCGGCAATAGCCTCGGGGGCTGTGCCGGTTGCTGCCATCATCTTTGCCAGAGTACGCACTTGTTCATCCTTTTGAGAAAGTTGTTCATTCTTTTGAGAGAGTTGCTCGTCTTTTTGAGAAAGCTGTTCATCCTTTTGAGAAAGCTGCGCTTTCTGTTGGGAAAGCTGCGCTTCTTTTTGAGAAAGTTGCACCCCCATTTCCTTCATTTTCTTTTTTTGAGCAAGCAGTTCTGTTTCACGGTCCTCAATGAGTTGAAAATACTCATCCTCCACATTCATGTCTTGTCGCATCTCGGCATCGGCGGCGGCAGCGGTTAGACGATGAATCATATACATCAGGTCGTTATCACTCTTATAGTCCGACTCGTCCAAGGTGAGCACCTGCGGATTGTGGCTTTCCGTAATTTTGCTTTGATCGAACAGGCTAAGCACCTTGTCTAGACGATTGTTGACCTTTCCGCGCAACAGAGGAATTTGCACAATGATGCTATTGTGCGTTAAACTCTCTACAAACGGATTATTCTCGCCATTCGCCACTTCTTTTCCATTGTAATCATACACCTTATGGTCAACGTAGACTACGGGTTCTTCAATGTCGCCCACACGGTGACCTAGCAAATAAACAGCCACTAAGGGATAGGCGTATTTCTTCTGTGTGTCGGCTTGTATGTTTTGCTTGTTGTTGTATTGCAAACCTAGATACTGTCTGAAACGCAAGGTTTCGGTGGGCAGCCAGGTTTTTTGCAGTTCGATGGTAAGGATGCGTTCCTTACCTTCTTCGTCTAAAATGGTGGCCGAAAAGTCGATGCGAAACATTGAGAGCGTGTCGCGCGTGGTGTTGCTATATTCATGAGGGCGAATCGCTACCTGAATCACTTCTTTTTTCAGCAAAGCCGACAGGAGGGTTTTGGCTACGCGCTCGTCTTCCATCAAATATTTAAATACTGAGTCGTATATGGGATTGGCTACTGTGACTAGCATGATTGTTGTTTTTGATTGATGGCAAATTTAGCTATTATCTTAGTGGCACGCAACTATTTGCAAGAGTTAGCTTCCTTATTTTGTAAATTTTAATCGCTCTTGCCTAACACGTCGCAATTTCGAGGGTTGGGCAAGAGCGTATTGATGTTATAGAAGAGGGGGGGGGACTATCAGTCTGAAAGAAGATGGTTTAACTCTACTAAAGGCATGCTTAGCGCGGCGGCAATAGCTTCGGGGGCTGTGCCGGTTGCTGCCATCATCTTTGCTAGAGTGCGCACTTGCTCATCCCTTTGAGAAAGTTGCTTTTTCTGTTGGGAAAGTTGCGCCCCCATTTCTTTCATTTTCTTTTTTTGAGCAAGAAGTTCTGTTTCGCGATCTTCAATGAGTTGAAAATATTCATCCTCCACATTCATGTCTTGACGCATCTCGGCATCGGCTGCAGCGACTGTTAGACGATGAATCATATACATTAGATCGTTATCGCTCTTATAATCCGACTCGTCTAAGGTGAGCACCTGCGGATTGTGGCTTTCCGTAATTTTGCTTTGATCGAACAGGC
>CAVKKI010000189.1:0-5029 GCA_963656725.1 Oribacterium sp.
ACTTGCTTTTTTAGGGTTAGTCACAAGAATGCACGGGCTGAAAGCCCAACCTGCTTTTTTAGGGTTAGTCACAAGAATGCACGGGCTGAAAGCCCAACTTGCTTTTTTAGGGTTAGTCACAAGAATGCACGGGCTGAAAGCCCAACCTGCTTTTTTAGGGTTAGTCACAAGAATGCACGGGCTGAAAGCCCAACTTGCTTTTTTAGGGTTAGTCACAAGAATGCACGGGCTGAAAGCCCAACCTGCTCCTAGCCCAGGGCAAGCGAAGCGACACCCTGAGTTAACATCCCTAGCACAAACGACGCTCTGAAAGAGCAAAAGCATTGCTATCAATATATAAAAAACAGTCAAGCCTCTCCGCCCAGCCCCCTTTTTATTATAAAGGAGAGTCAAGCGAAAAGGCTCAAAAGATTAAAGATCAATCAGCGGAGAGAAAAGAAAGAGCGAGTGAGAAACGACTAGTCGTTGCCCTCTTCTGAGGAGTCAGCATCCGAGTCGGTGTCGGGGTCAGTGCTTGCGCTACCCTCCTCGCCATACTTCACAAGAGTGATTTTGTCGGGAGCAAGATTATAAACACGAGCGCTGTTCACCATAGAGTAAGCAGGGCGGAAGGCCGGAATAATCTTCTTCACCAAGCTAGCCTTAGCCTGATCGGGCGAATTCACACCCTTACCCTTAATGAAACGAAGATAAAGCGTGCCGAAGCCAAGCAACTCAATGTTGTAACCCTTCTTCAAATTCTCGGTCACGTAAAAGGCATAGCGGTCCAACACCGCCTTCACATCACCCGCAGTGGCAGTCGATTCTTCCGAAATCTGCTTCGCCACATCATCAGAGGTCAAAGTGCCATAACTCACTGGATTAATGGTGTAAACCACTTCACCTTTTTTCTCACCACTGGGAATAGTTCTCTTAACTACTTTGTAAGCTTTGCTCATAATTGTAACAGTTTAAAATTTGTAAGTTTAATAATAAATAGATTTTGTAAGTTTTTGTCGCTCAAGGAAACCCTTCTCACGCTCTCACCCCGTCATCACCAGCGCGGCGCTGCAGCATTATTTTCGATCGGTAACCGGCTTCATCTGCGGTGCGAGAAGTGTGAAGTGTGTCAGTGTTTCTGATTGACGGTGCAAAGATACGGCGAAAAACACCCCAAAAGCAAATCCGTTCAGTCGCGTTCAGAAAGCGTTCAATTCGTTCAGTTTTCGTTCACCATCTGTTCAGTTTTCGTTCAGTTTTCGTTCAGAAACCATTCAGTGCGTTCAGCCCCGTTCAGCTTCTCGAAGCCCCCGTCTAACAACCGCCATTCAAGCATTCCCTGCTTCTCGATTCAAGCCTCGCCTGAACCTCGGTTCAGACAACCCCTGAATCTCGGTTCAGAAAACACCCCAAATAAAGCCCTCAATTAGCAACGCTAAAGGCCACTGGGGCGACGCGTCCCGCGTCGGGGCAAACACGGGCGCTAGAAGCAAGAAACAACATCAAGCAAAGTTCTTTATTCAACACAAATTTCCATAAATTGCCCATAATTTTTTTCATAAATTTTCTTTTACGCTAACATCCCCTTCAAGCTAGCGCCGACGCGAGCCGCGTCACCCCCACCAACCTCTAGCAAACCCATCACAAAAGAATTTATGAAAAAATTCATGGTCAATTCATGAAAATTCGTGTTCAAAAAACAAAGCGCAGCGCCCCCCCTATCCGTGCAATCCGTGCCATCAGTGTTCGAAAAGAAAAAATTCGTTCAATTAGTCCCATTCGCGGTTCCAACACAAAAGAATTTATGAAAAAATTCATGGTCAATTCATGAAAATTCGTGTTCAAAAAACAAAGCGCAGCGCCCCCCCTATCCGTGCAATCCGTGCCATCAGTGTTCGAAAAGAAAAAATTCGTTCAATTAGTCCCATTCGCGGTTCCAACACAAAAGAATTTATGAAAAAATTCATGGTCAATTCATGAAAATTCGTGTTCAAAAAACAAAGCGCAGCGCACAAAAAGAGTTCGAGAAAAAACTTCATTCATGGTTCAAAAATAATTAAAAAACAAATTTAGGTTAGAAACCCCATTTCATGTCTGCAACACACGTTGCATATGAAATAAAAGTCGTAAATTTGTAGCTACAAACACACACCACGACTTAACACGTGTAGCGAAAGCTACACACATATATAATATATATAACTAACTAACCTAATCAAAACCCCTCGTTCCCCACCCCTGTGAAGCCAAGGCGAACGAACCAAAAATTTTTATTTTAACCATGAAAACAGAAACAAACCAGGCCCAACAGCCCCAAATCAACGTGTACATCATGGGTGGCTACAACCAAATTCTGCCCAACGCCACACACGCCGTGCAAAACTACTACCTCTCAGAGCCCATCACCCGCCAGGTTGTGACCGAACTGCCCGCCTGCATCGTCAGCACGCAGCCCGCTGCCACCCCCAACGCATCACCCCTCAACGAGGCAGCCACCGCAGCACAGCAAATGGCCCAAGCCTTCACACAACCCTACGCCGACGCCACCGAGCCAGCCACCGAGGCCAACACACACGCCACAGAGAGCGCAGCCCCCACAGCCGAAAGCGTAGCACCCCCCACGGCAATGGCCACAAGCACGCCCCACCCCCACGAAACAGCAACCCCCGAAGGCGCCCAAGCCCCCTTCACCTACGAAGAATCGCTCGAGCGCGTCACCACCTATATAAATAAGGACTATTTCCTCCGCACCTACGCCGAGCGCCTCAAGCTCTGCCTCTACGTGCGCGACGTAGCCAAAATCCTCGTTGAAATAGCCCGCGACGACAACGCCCCCCTCATCGACAAAGAGCGCGTAGTGAAGTCCGACTTCTTCAATCTCTTCCTCCCCCTCTGCCCCCGTTGCGTCAAAACAACCACCGCTAGCAACTTCCGCCAGCACATCAACAACGAACTCATGCGCCGACCCAAACGCTAACCTCCACTAGGGTAGCTAGAAGTCAGTGGGGGCGACGCAAGCTCTTGGGGGGCGACGCGTCCCGCGTCGGGGCAAGCACGGGCGCAAGAAGCATTGAGCAACATCAATCAGAGATTTTATTTTTCAACATTAATCACCATTAATCATCCATTAATCTTTCATTAATACCCTTTTTGTGCTAGCATCCTCTTTCGAGCTAGCGCCGCCCCTAGCGCCGACGCGGGCCGCGTCGCCCCCACCGACCTCTAGCGAAGCCCCACCACAAAAGCATTAATGAAAAATTAATGGCCAATTAATGAACATTAATGTTAACCCCTAGCGCGCAGCGCGCCCATATCCGTGAATCCGAGCAATCAGTGTTCGAAAAAGAAATTCGTTCAATTAGCCCCTCATTCGCGGTTCAAACAAAACCTTGCGCGCAGCACGTCCCCCATCCGTGCAATCAATGCAATCAGTGTTTAAAAGAAAAAAATAGCACTTCCACTTGGAAATATCTTTGAGAAAGATTATCTTTGTAAAAGATATTTTTAAACGCATGATTTTAAGCAGTTTCATTGATAGAGAAAACGACAAGAGCCGGCTAAGCACAGCCCTCAGTCGCCCCCACACACAATTCATTGTGCTCTATGGCAGACGCCGCATAGGCAAGTCTACCCTACTAAAACACGTGCTGCAAGAAGGCCGCGACCTCTACTTCTTAAGCGACCAAACCTCAGAGCAAAACCAAAGGCAACTATTCGCCCACATGGTGTCGGCCCAAATCGAGGGCTTCGACAAAGTGCAATATCCCGACTGGGAAACATTGCTCAGAGCCATGAACAACCAAATCAACCAAAGGCTGATTGTGTGTTGGGACGAATTCCCCTACATGGTGAAAAGCTGCCCCTCGCTGCCCTCCGTGCTGCAAAAACTGCTCAATCTGCGCATCTTCAAATTCCACCTCATACTGTGCGGCTCCTCACAGCAGCTCATGTACAACTGCGTGTTCAACAAAAAGTCGCCACTCTATGGCCAGGCCGATGAAATCATCAAACTAGCCCCCATCCCCGCCCGCTACGTGAAAGACGCATTCAATTGCGACGCCGAACAAGCCGTGACTGAATACGCCGTGTGGGGCGGCATACCAAGATATTGGGAACTACGCAAAGACTACCCCACCCTCAACGAAGCCATTAAAAGCCTCTTGCTCGACACACAAGGCATCTTGGCCGAAGAGCCCCAACGCCTGCTGCGCGACGACATGCGCGACACCGTGCAAACCGCCACCCTACTCTCAGTGATAGGAAACGGAGCAAACAAACTCTCAGAAATAGCCTCAAGAACAGGGAAAAGCGCCAACGAAATAACCGAACCCCTGCGCAAGCTACGCGACCTAGGCTATGTGCGCCGTGAAATCCCCTTCAACGAAAACGAGCGAAACAGCAAAAAAGGCCTCTATCTCATCAGCGACAACCTCTTTAAATTCTTCTACCGCTTTGTAGCCCCCCACGCCTCCATACTCGAGTTTGGCGCCACAGAGGCCGTGCAAAGCGTGATACACTCACAAATGCAATCGTTTGTGGGCGAATGCTGGGAAAGCCTATGCCGCCGCTTCGTAAGAGGAAACACCATCGACGGGGTGCTCTACGACAAAGCCTCACGCTGGTGGGGCAAAGTCTTCACCAACGACAACCCCGAGGGCGAAATGGTGGAGCTCGACGTCGTGGCCGAATCGTTCGACAAAAAACACCTCCTCATCGGCGAGTGTAAATGGACCGCTACAGAAGACGCCCAACGCCTTCACAACCGCTTGCAGTCCATTGCCACCGCCCTACCCTTCGCAAAGCGCAAGCAAGTGCACATTGCCCTATTCACCAAAACGCTCCCCTTGCACAGCGAAAACAAAACCGTGTTTCTACCCACCCACGTATTACAACACACATAACCTATAACCCACTTTTGGGAGCGCTCGAGGTCAGTGGGGGCGACGCGGCCCGCGTCGGCGCAAGCACGGGCGCAAGAAGCAAAGAAGCAACATTAATCAGAGATTTTATTTTTCAACATAAATTTCCATAAATTGCCCATGAATTTTTT
>CAVKKI010000190.1:0-4994 GCA_963656725.1 Oribacterium sp.
TCGGCTTGGCGGTGTACTTTTCATGCCCACTGTGATTGTTGTAGGTGGCGTTTGCTTGCTATTTATGCGATGGACTGATGTGTTGAAATACGATGAGTTGGGCAAGGCCACTATTTGGCTTTTCCTTGGCATCGTATTGCTATATATAGTGGGACTTTACGACGACCTTCGAGGGGTTCGGGCTGGCTATAAATTCATTGTACAGATTGTAGCCTCCACATTCATCACCCTCAGCGGTCTCTACATTCACTCTCTTTATGGTTTTTGCGGCATAGAGGAACTTCCAAACTATGTTGGCATTCCTTTAACAGTGCTTGTGTTCCTTCTAATTGTCAATGCCTTTAATTTAATTGATGGAATTGATGGCCTTTCCTCAGGACTTTCCATCATTAATCTCATAGTTATGCTCGTGTTGTTTCATAAACTTGGAGCCTATCGCAACGCAGCCTTCAGTGCGGCCCTATTGGGCACGGTTATAGTGTTTTGGATATTCAACATGTTTGGTTCGGCACAAAAAGGCACTAAGACTTTTATGGGTGACACTGGTAGCCTCACACTAGGATTCTCTATAGCCTACATGGCTGTGTGCTATCTTAATTCATTTGGCGAAATTCCTTTTGGGCAGAACAAAAACATTTTGCTCCTTATTCCCTACACTCTCATCATTGTACCATGTTTCGATTTGGTGAGAGTGTCAATTAATCGTGTGATAAATCACAAACCTATGTTTCGTCCCGACAAAACCCACCTACACCACAAGTGCCTAGCCTCAGGCTTTAGCATGAGACAATCGCTTGCCCTAATTATATGTTTGCAACTCGTTTTTTGCGCCCTCAACTTGTTGCTCATGCGTCTCAACTTGTCGATCAACCTTGTGGTGATTAGTGATGTAGTCCTGTTCGTAGCTTTCAATTTATGGCTCAATGCTTTAATTGCCCGTAACGAAACAAAAAAATGAAGATGGTGACATTCTCTTTGGTAGTCTATAAAGAGACATTAGACGATTTGGTAAAGGTGGTCAACTCCCTTTTGTTGTACACCTTTGAGAAGGTTATCTACGTGGTCGATAATTCGCCTACCTCTGAAGCTCATGAACTCGAACAGCTAGATACTTGCGTCGTTTATACTCATTTTCCCCAAAACCTTGGTTTCGGTAAAGCTCATAATTGGGCCATACGAAAAGCCATGAAGCAAGGTAGTCACTATCACTTTGTGGTGAATCCTGATGTATATTACGAAACCGATGTAGTGGCCCCGATGTTAACCTATTTCGAAAAACACCCTGAGGTGGGAGAGATGATGCCTAAAATTCTCTATCCAAACGGCCGACATCAATACTTGCCCAAACTCATGCCCACCCCTCTTATGTTAGCTCAACGACGTACAAGCAAACTCATGCCATTTTTGCGAAAGAAATGGATGAAAAAGTTTGAAATGCGTGATATGCGCGACGACACTATCTACGAAATAGGCCACGTAACAGGTAGTTTCTCCGCTTTCCGTATGAAAGCTTTAGTTGACTGCGGACTCTACGATGAACGCTTTTTTATGTATTTCGAAGACACCGATATTTCTAGACGTATTCACCAAAAATACAAAACACTCTATTTTCCCCTAGTAAGCATCGTTCACAACTACCGAAACGGGGCTACTAAAAGTCCCAAACTCTTCTTCACTTTTATCTGCTCGTTAGTCAAATTCTTCAACAAATGGGGGTGGCTACACGATGAAGAACGCAAACGATGTAACCAACAATTTCTAAGTCAGCTAGAGAAACATGAAAAAGCCTAATCCACACTCCATCGCAACCAACATCAGTTTCATGTTCAACCTTGCGTTTTTCCTGATTCTGACTTTGCTCAGCACTGTATCCTGCAAAAAACAGCAAACCTCAAAAACCGATATAGACGGATACAGTAATCATCGTCGGATTATGGAGAAAAAGGCGCAGTTGAGCCTTAAAAATGCCCGTACGCACTTGGCGCAAGGTAACATAATTGCAGCCAAAGATACCTTAGAAAAAATGCGCAACGACTGCTATCTTGCCCTAAACGCACGACGCGAAGGCATCTTGCTGATGGACTCTATAGATTTACAACAGTCGAAAATCGAACTATTTAGCGCTGACAGTCTCGTCAGACTAAAACCCAGCGATGAAAACCGACAAAATTTCAACGAAAGTTGCCAAAAAGTACAGTTCTACGAACGAAAGTTGCAATTTGACAAACAAAAAAAACACTAATCACACGAATCAGATGACCTCCAACGATACTTTTCGCTCCGAACTCAATGACGCACAATACGAAGCTGTTACCTACACAGAAGGTCCTTCGCTTGTGATAGCAGGCGCAGGTTCAGGTAAAACCCGTGTACTTACTTATAAAATAGCTTATCTGCTGCAACACGGCTATCAACCTTGGAGTATCATGGCTCTCACCTTCACCAACAAAGCCGCTCGCGAAATGAATCAACGCATTGCCTCTCTTTGTAGCGAGCAGAATCTTCATGGAATTTGGAGCGGCACGTTTCACAGCGTGTTTGCACGCATACTGCGTCTAGAACATGAACAAATAGCCTATCCACAATCCTTCACCATCTACGATTCAACTGATTCACGCTCACTCATAAAAGCAATTGTGAAGGAAATGCAGCTCGACGATAAAATCTATAAACCCAACCTCGTGGCCGCGCGCATCTCTGAGGCTAAGAACCATCTCATTCTGCCCGCAACCTATGCCACAGACTCTAGCATTGCAACACGCGACCGCTGCGAGGGACTAGGTGCAACGGCTAAAATCTACGCCACTTACCAGCAACGTCTTATCGCTGCGGAGGCTATGGATTTCGACGACATCCTGCTCAACATGTTTCTCTTACTGCGCGACCACGCCGATGTTCGCGAGCGCTACATCGCACGATTCCGTTATATTTTAGTCGACGAGTATCAAGACACCAATATGGCTCAGCATCGCATTCTTTCGCTTCTTACTCAAACCAATTCACGTATCTGTGTGGTGGGCGACGATGCGCAAAGCATCTACGGATTTCGAGGAGCAGACATCACCAATATACTCAATTTTCAAAAACAATATCCTAACGCCAAAATCATTAAACTCGAATGCAACTACCGCTCTACTAAAAACATTGTGGAGGCGGCCAATTGTATAATAAAAAATAACAAGGGGCAAATACCCAAAAAAGTATATTCCGCTGGTGAAAAAGGCGAACCTATCTTGCTCATGGCGGCAGAAACAGATAAAGAAGAGGCACAAAAAGTGTTGGCGCAAATCATGAAGCTCCACCACAAAAAACATCTTAACTACGATGACATCGCCATTCTCTATCGCACCAACGCACAAAGTCGTTCTCTAGAAGAAGTCCTAAAAGGAGCAGCCATACCTTATAAAATCTATGGTGGACAATCTTTCTACCAACGCAAAGAAATAAAAGACGTGATAGCCTACTGTCGCCTCGTGGTCAACCCCAACGATGATGAAGCTTTGCGACGCGTCATTAACTACCCGACACGAGGTATAGGAGCTACCACCTTGCAAAAACTTCAAAACGCCGCTGTAATCAATGAAACGAGCCTTTGGAATGTGATGAGCCATCCTAATCGTTTTCAACTCAACGTGAGCAATGCCACACAAGCAAAGCTCACCGCTTTTCAACAACTCATCGAAGCCGCTCAAAAGATCACGGTAGAAGCTACCGCCTCGACCATCGTTAAACAACTCATTCGGACTAGCGGAATAGCTATCGATTTAGCCAAAGATCGTTCCGCTGAAGGCACCTCTCGACAAGAAAACATCGATGAACTGCTAGGTTCTATTCAAGCCATCGAAAAAGAGATGCTCGATAAAGAGGGTCGCCCCCAAGTGATGCTTAATGAATACCTCTCCACGATTTCACTGCTATCCGATATTGACACCGAAAAAGAAGGATATCCCAGCGTCACACTGATGACCGTTCACGCTTCAAAGGGATTAGAATTTGAAGCAGTCTTCGTTACAGGTATGGAAGAGAATCTCTTTCCAAACGCCAACGCTAGCTATTCAACTCGAGAAATGGAGGAGGAACGTCGTCTCTTTTACGTAGCAGTAACACGCGCCAAGCGCCATTGTTTCCTCAGCTACGCCAAAACACGATATAAATACGGATCTCTGCAATTCTGCGATCCCAGCCCATTCCTTTCTGAAATTGACGATGATTATCTACAAGAAGAGAGAAATATCAATCACCGTTCTAACTATGGCTCTTCTTCACATCTCAATTCCTACGGATCGAGCAGAAACTCTTACTTTGATGTCGACAATAATCAACCAAGTTTCCTGCATCCGACAAAAAAAGAAAATTTCTCTCGAGTAAGCTGCAACAACTACGATACCCCTCTCCATAATATCTCTAGTTCACAAAATCCCCCTTCTCACAGCGTTCCTAGTCAACAATCGGATGCTCCTTTTAGCATAGGTACACGTGTGCAACACGAAAGACTAGGCAAGGGGATTGTCGTAGCCCTTGACGGAGTAGGCGACAACGCCAAAGTTAAAGTGGATTTCAATGACGGAGGCGTGAGGAACCTGCTCATCAAATTCGCGCATCTCAAAAAGATATAATCCATAAGCAAAGCCCCTAAAAGCCACGTTTTTTATTTAATTTGAAACATAATATTCGTAGCCCTTTATGTTGGTATGTAGATTACACTACTAGGAATAAGAGAATGTATTTTCTATTTTATATGTTTATTTTCTTACGTTTTATCTTCTCCAATCATTACCCTTTAAAATAAGGTTTTTCGTTCTACTTAAGCGCTGAATGTAGCGAACGTGCACCAATTGAAGGTTGTGCGTGCATCAACTGAAAGTAGCACGTGCTTCAGTTGGTGGTAGCACGAGCATCAATTGAAGCACATCGATATGCGTTGTGGTTTACAATCTTTTTTTGCAGATTCAACACTTCTCTGAACTGTGGATTACACTTAAACGGGACTGTAG
>CAVKKI010000191.1:0-4973 GCA_963656725.1 Oribacterium sp.
GCGGAGCGTAGTAGTAGCCAATCTCCTCGATGATGAAATAAAGCGCCTCGTAGGCTTCGGCAGCGTTGATGTTCTGCAAGGCGAGGTCGCTGAGCGTTTGCGTGAGCAAAAGTTCGATGTTTGTGGTTTGTTCGGTCACCTCTTGCGGCGTGCGCACAGGGTGAAAATAACGGTCGATAAAAGCGTTGCGCTCTTGCAAGTTGCGTTTGTAGTAGGTGGCCTGCTCCTGAGCAGTGGCTTGATTTTTGTTCACCTCCTCGAAGCGTTCGGCAAAAATGCCCGAGATGGCAATGGCCATGCTGCCCACCTGCATCACCAGGCGGCGGTCGCGCGCAATGCGGATGACGTAGCCCTCAAGACCTGCAAAATCGCCCGTGGTGATGCGAAGAAGCGTGCGATTTTGAGCGTAGTATTGGAAGGGACGAAGCAAGAAACGCACATTTTCGGGCAGAGCTTTGGCCAAGCGCATAAAAGGCTCCATCTGCAAGTTACTGATTTCGGCCACACGGCCCGTGCTGCAATTGCGGCAGAGGTGATAGTTAGGAAAAACCTGGTCGATGTAGCGCTGCAGTTCCTTGGCATGGCCCTGTAAAAAAATGAGGCCACTCACGGTGGGCGTGGTGACTTCCTTTAATGCGTTGGCTTTTTCTGGGTCTTTGCCTCGGCGCGGTATGTACTTAATGCTGGTGTGGATGAAGAAGCGGCGCTTGTCTTTTTTCAGCTGCTGCTGAAAAGCTTTTACCTTTTTATGGTGTACGAAAAGATAGTACCAACAAGGGGGTGTGCTATCTGTTGTTGTTTGCGCGGGGATGGGTTTTGTGTACGTTCCCACTCCTGAGCCTAAATGCGTGTTAGGTTCAGTTCCTTGTTTGCCAATCCTCCCTTGCTGTGCACCCAAGAGTGGTGCGGACGCAATAGGGGCTAGCCGTGCAGACCGAGAGTTAGTACTATCCAGTGTCATAAACCCTTGTCTACTTTATGTCATTCTGCGGAGCGGCTTTCGACCCTTGCATCTGTTGATGGCCCTGTCGATGGCAGCGTCCGAAGCCGTTTATTGCCTCGCTGGGCAATGCGTGCTTAGCAACGACATGTTTCATATGTATGTTTTATCTCTATAAAGGCTTTGGCTGATAACTAGTGGTTAGAGGGAGAGGATTTTTTACACCGATAGGTTGGTGTAGTTACACGAATAGTTTTTCCCTCTAATATCGTTGTCTGTCAAAGGCTTTCGTCGTGTTGGCAGCGTGCTGCTTCACGAACTTTGGTACAAATGTAGTGCTTTTTAAGCAATCTCGCTCACTTTCGGTGTGTTTTTTTTGTTTTTTGGAGTGTTTTTGTAGAGGAAAGGAAAATTTCGGGGACGCGCGGTGGTTTTTTTGTAAAAACATTAATCTCCATTAATTGGTCCTTAATTTTTCATTAATACGATTCTAAAATAGAAATGTAATGAATGAAAGGTTAATGGGGAGATTAATGGAAATTAATGAGAAAATGAAGAGGAAAAATAGACTTAGTATTTTCTAGTTGTGTTTAACAAAAAAAGGCTACTAGCGTTTCTACTTGCGCCGACGCGGGCCGCGTCGCCCCCACTGACAAACAGGGATTTATTTCATTTTCAGTTCGAGAATGCCGCCGCGGAGAAATTGCTCGCGCGTTATGACGTAGGGCTCGGTGAGGGTTTGGTGTTGCCAGCTGGCCTTTTGAATGAGGGGATGATTTGCTGTGTTGTTCTTGGCGTGAAGAATGAAACGGCGAGTGCGGGGCAGTTGCATCGTCACTACGTTAAAGACTGGACGCACAAGGCTGAACTGCGTGGCTCGGGCTTCGGGGACAAGGCCGAGTGATTGAAACACAAACCACGATGCTTGCGCCGTGGTGAGCTGGTTGCCCGTAAAAATGGACTGCGCATAGCGCTGAAGCAAAGAGTGGGGAGTATAATGCTGAAGCAAGGAATCGGAGCCAGTGCTAGCAACCGCTTGATTCGTAATGCTGTCTCCAGCAACGGTAGGCTCTACATAGAGTGCGGCTAAAGCATCGATAAATTCCACTGCATTCGTGGCGCGCTTCAAAGCGGGCACGTTGTTGCGCAGTTGAGAGATGAGCGCCGTGAAGGCGGCTTGCATTTCGGCCTCACGAGTGGAGATTTCTAACCAAGGCAAGGGCGAGAAACTTCCTTTACCTATGCGCTCAATGGGTTGAGAGGGCGCAGAGGCGCTCGAAGCGGTGGCTGATGAAGAAGCGGCAGACTGCGTAGCGCTGTTGGATGGCTTCACCTTACTATTATTATTATGAGTTCGTCCATCGGTGGCGCTCTGTTTGCTAGGCGTGTTCTGTGCAAGCAACGGAGCGGGGGCATCTTCCTTGGGACGCGGTTTGCGTTGGTCGCTAAAGTGCTTGTTTCCGCCAGTAAGGTGCAGTTGAGCATAGGCTGCATCGGTGCTTAGGGCCGACACGGCGCTGGTCACGGTGAGCTGTTCGCCAGGCTTTAGCGCATCAAACACCAAGGCGGCTTTGCAGCGGCGCTCGCGCTGGCCATTCTCTAGGCGCACCACTTCGCGACGAATGTTCCACTTATTAAAGGGGTGCGAAAAATGCGCCACATAATAGAGCGCACCGCCTTGCACATCGTAGCTGCGCTTATAGGCACGCACGGTGCGCTTGTCGATAAACACAACGTCCATGTCCTCGTTGATGGCTCCGCTATTGGCGTGGTCAAGGTCGATGAGAAAACCTTTCTCGGCTAGCGTGTCTGGATAGGTGAAACGCTGAATGCTATAGGCGGGTTGATTTTCCACCTCAGCTTTTATGTGGTAGCGAGTGTAGTTAACGCTATAATTTTGTGGTTCGGTTGCTTGGGAGAAATTCGAAGACGAAGCGAATTGGTAGCCCGAGGCATAGGCCATGAATTGCGTAGAGTCTTTTTCGCCTACGTAAACGAGCAGTGGGTCGCCCACGAAGGGAATTTGCAGAAATCCCTCTGGTGAATGATCGGAAGGGGATTGCAGAAAACCGCTTAGAAAGTTGTTGGTGTAGGTGGTGTAGGGGCTGTCGGTGGCATGGAAACGGGTGATGGGGCGCAGAGTTTGCGAGAGAAGAGGGAGGGGAAGAAGAAGGAAAATGAAGAGAAGAAATGACTTCATGGGGAATTTTAATAGAGAGGAATAACAATAGCTTTTCAAGTAGCTCTGGCGACGCGGCCCGCGTCGGCGCTAGAAGAAACGCTAATTAAACAGGCTAGAATGAACCGCGAATATTACGAATTGAACGAATTCTTTTTTTCGAACACAGATTCCACAAATAACACGAATGAGCGCGCTAACGCGCTAGTTTTTTTAAACATTAATTTTCACCAATGGTCATTAATTGATTCATTAATGCTTTTTTGATGAACAAACGCTAGAGGTCGGTGGGGGCGACGCGGCCCGCGTCGGCGCAAGAGAAAACGCTAGAAGCAAGAGTATCTCATAATAGAGAAAATCTTTTTCCAAACTTCTAGCGCCAGTGCTTGCGCCGACGCGGGCCGCGTCGCCCCCACTGACCTCTAGCGTTTGCGTTGATTTTGCCCTTTGCCACGGTTATTGCGACCACGACCATCACTTCGGCCACTGCGTTCTTTGCCACTGCGTCCATGGCCACTGCGGCCGCCACCACCACGTCCGCCCCTTCCATGTTGAGGTTTCTTCGTGTTCTTTTCAGGAGGACGAACGCCTTCGGGAAGTTCCGCACGGGGAATCTTTATTTTTAGCGTGCGCTCAATGTTGCCCAACGCGTAAAGGTCTTTTTCGCCAATAAGTGTGATGGCGCTGCCCTCGCGTCCGGCGCGGGCGGTACGTCCAATGCGGTGCACATAGTCCTCGGCATCGTGTGGAGCATCGTAGTTCACCACCATGGTGATGTCGTCAATGTCGATGCCGCGCGCCACGATGTCGGTGGCCACGAGCAAGTCGATCTTCTGCGCACGGAATAGGTTCATCACCTCGTCGCGCTCGCTCTGCTCTAGGTCAGAATGCATGGCTCGGCAGTTCAAACCACGCTTTTTCAAAAGCAAATTCAGCTCCTTCACCTTCTGTTTCGACGAACAGAACAAAATGACGCGTTTAGGCGGCTGTTGTTGGAAAATGTGCTTCAGCACGATTGTCTTGTCGCTTTCGTGACACACATAAAGGCTCTGCTTGATGTTGTCGGCAGGTTTCGACACGGCAATTTCCACCTCCACGGGGTTGTGCATCACCGAACGAGCCAATTCCGCAATCTTGGGGGGCATGGTGGCCGAGAACAGAATGGTTTGCCGATGTTGCGGCATCTGCTTCACAATCGAGAGAATGTCTTCCGCAAAACCCATGTCGAGCATGCGGTCGGCCTCGTCGAGCACAAGGTGAGTGGTGCGGCTCAGGTCGAGTGTGCCCAATTGGATGTGGGTAATCAGTCGGCCCGGAGTGGCCAGCACAATGTCGGCGCCCGCTTGAAGCGACTTGCGCTCCTGTTCGTAGCGAATGCCATCGTTGCCGCCATACACGGCCACGGCGTTAACGTTTGTGTAGTAAGAGAAACCCTGTAAAGCTTGGTCAATTTGTCGGGCCAACTCGCGGGTGGGGGCAATCACTAGGCAGTTCACCGCGTCGGTGGGGTGCTCATCTCTTTCAAGCAGGGTGAGCAAGGGCAGTAGGTAAGCGGCCGTTTTGCCCGTGCCGGTTTGTGCCACGCCCAACACGTCGTGATGTTCCAAAATGGGCGGAATGCAGTTGGCTTGCACGGGGGTGCACTTTTCAAAGCGCATGTCGTAGAGTGCGTCGAGCACGTTGTCAGAAAGGTCGAGGTCTTCGAAGTAAACTTCTGCTGTGGCTTCGGCCTGTGTTTCGGCGGGGGCGGCAGTTGGGGCTGCAGCCTCGTCAAATTCTTCTTTCTTATGAGTAGTTTCTTCAGTCATGTGTCTAGGTTATTGCGGTGTCTTGTAATAGAGCACCAGTGAGATG
>CAVKKI010000192.1:0-4931 GCA_963656725.1 Oribacterium sp.
CAAACGAGCGCTTTGTGCGACGCTTCGAGTGAGAAACGTTGTTGCCAATCATGGCTTTCTTTCCTGTAATTTGACAAATCTTAGACATTGCTTTCGCTTTGTTTCTTTTTTAATAATAGAAGCGTAACGGACCTTGCATTTTCTCCAATCGTTGGGTTTCAGGGGTTTGTTGTTGCGTAATCTTGGGGTGGTATTCCTTAAAATTGACCAACCTTGGACTTGCTATCCGCTTACGAGGTGCAAATTTACGAACTTTTTTATTCTCGCCCAATCTTTTCTCTTCTTTTTTTGCCTTATTCTGCGAAAATCAAACGTTTTCTCCGTTTATCTTCCACTAAAAAGAGGAAATTTGGCCTTAAACAAAATAAAGCCTCCTTACATTTTATGGATATAAGGAAGCTTTATTCATTAATAATATGCTAAGTTCTGTGTGTTATTTTTCCACCGTTTCCTCCACGGCCTTAATGCCAGGTTTTGCTTTTACAGAACGTGAAGGAGTTTTGCGTTTGGCAGGTGCTTTCTCGGCTGTTTTTGCAGAAGGTTTCTTGCTAGCAGAAGGTTTCTTCTCACCGTCTTGTTTTTCAAAACGAGCCAACATATTCTGCAAACGAGAAATTTCCTTTTCCTTCATTTCAATTTCATCACCCTGATTCTTAATAGTGGTGAGCAAAGAATTGAGTTCTTCATTGTCAATGTCCAAGGGATAGCGATTGTTGACACGAGTGATGAAGTCGCCCAAAATGTTCATGTAGTTAGTGAAAGCATCGTAGGGCGAATCATAAATGCCGCGATAACCGCCATAGCTATTGGGCTTGGTGCTCATGAAACGAAGGTTGTTAGAAGCTTGCAGATAGTCGAAATCTTGCATCAAGCGGCGGTCGCGACAAATGCGCACACGGTCGGCAATGGAATAAAGTTTATTGAAAGCCTCACGCTGCATCACATTTCCCAACCAAGGAGACATGTCGCGCTCTTCGTCTACCCAAGAAGTGGGATAAGTGACGGTGAGATCGCCAGCCGATTTCACGCAACCGCAAATTTCAGAAGGTGTGCTAAAGGTAATACCACGTTGCTTAAACTGAGCGGGAAGCGCTTTCATAAACTCGAGAATATTGGATGAAAGCGGTTGGAAAATGCCCAAAGCGCAAAGTTCCATAAAGATGTTGACCACTTGTTCCTCTTCAGGAAGATTGGCTATCCAATCGGCATAAGTGTCAGCAAAGAGAGGATATTCACTCCAAGAAGAGTCGTTAAAACGATAAGAAATATCTTCTGAAAGGGAATGGTCGCGCAACAAAAGTTTGAGGCGAGGGTCGCGACAGCAATTATACACGAAGTGCGGACTCTTCCAACCCAGCACATGTTTTGCGCCTTCAGCCAACATAGCCTTGAAACCCATGGAGGCTACCAACTCACCAATCTCGTCAGAATAAACAAGGCAAGAGTTGCGGAACACCTTCGGTTCTTGACCAAAGAGCGACTTCACCTTACGGCATAGGCGCGACACTTCATCGCGGAAAGTTTCTTCATTCACCAACGAAGAGAAACCGTGTGAATAAGGTTCTGCCAAAAACTCCACACAACCTGTGTCGTTCAAACGTTGTAAAAGTTCAATGCATTGCGGAGCATGATTTTCGAGTTGCTCAATAGCGCAACCTGAAAGAGAAATAGCGCATTTAAACTCGCCCGGATTGGCTTGGGCCATCTCAATCAAGGCTTGCAAAGCAGGCACATACGAGCGCTCAGCCGTTTCACTGATAGAGCGAGCGTTTTCGTAGTCGTCGTAGTAGTAGTGATCAGTACCGATATCGAAGAAGCGATAGCGCTTCAAGTGGATATTTTGGTGTATTTCGAAATATAGACAAACTGTTTTCATGATTTCAGGAATAGATTGTGTGTGTTAAATCAATTGGTTGTAGACATCAAATATACGCTTGCCTACTTTTTCCCATGTAATTTGGTTAACTTCGTTGATACCCTCCACTTTCAAGTATTCGTGAAGCGAATCGTTGGTGCAGATTGAATACATGGCATCGGCCATGGCGTTAATGTCCCAATAGTCGGTTTTGATGCAGTTGTTCAAAATTTCTGCACAACCGCTTTGTTTGGAAATAATAGAAGGTACGCCGCACTGCATAGCCTCTAGCGGAGAGATGCCAAAAGGCTCGCTCACTGAGGGCATTACATACACGTCAGAATCGGCAAAAGCCTCATACACTTGCGCACCTCGCATAAAGCCTGGGAAGTGGAAGCGATCGGCAATGCCGCGAGAGGCCACCATATTAATCATGTCGTTCATCATGTCGCCCGACCCTGCCATACAGAAGCGAATGTTGTGTGTGCGCTGCAACACCAAAGCGGCAGCTTCCACGAAATATTCAGGGCCTTTTTGCATGGTGATACGTCCTAGAAACGTAACTACCTTTTCTTTTCGTTCTGCACGTTCTTTGCGCTTTTCTTCCACCATCGACAGAATGTCTTGAGACAGAGGATACACCGCATTGTGCATCGTTATCACCTTACTAGGATTTTGATGATAATGATTAATCACGGTCTGACGCGTTAATTCGGACACGCACATAATGCAGTCGGCATGATCCATACCGTCTTTTTCAATGCTATAAACGGTGGGATTGACCTGACCACGTGAGCGGTCGAAATCGGTGGCGTGCACGTGAATTACCAAAGGCTTTCCGCTTACAGATTTTGCATGAATGCCTGCAGGATAAGTGAGCCAGTCGTGAGCATGAATGATGTCGTACTCCTGCTGACGGGCAATCACACCTGCCACAATGGAGTAGTTATTGATTTCATCCTGAAGATTATCGGGATAGCGGCCTGAAAATTCAATGCACCCCAAATCGTTAGTTTGGCGATAATTGAAATCGGCATAAATGTGATCACGCAATTGATAGTAAAGTTCGGGAGTCATTTTATTTCCCAAACGATGTTTTACGTAATCATAGTCGACATCACGCCACACAATGGGCGTTTCGCTCATGCCGATGATATTCATAAAACTCGTGTCTTCATCGCCCCAAGGCCTTGGCAGACAGAAAGTGATATGCATATCGGGCTGAAGAGACAGACCCTTGGTGATGCCGTAGCTGGCTGTTCCTAAACCACCGAGGATGTGAGGGGGAAATTCCCAGCCAAACATTAAAACTTTCATAACTTGTTGATTTGTTGAAAGGAGGAATGAAACGGAGGTGAAGTAAACGCACTTTCTAAAGAGTCGCCACACACCTTATTATATAGATAGTAGAGGAAAGCTTTTTTGTGCAAACTTCATATCGCTGCTCAATCAAGCCCGCATGATGTCCCTCGCTAGCGTTTCATTTCTGCCTATTCCATGGCATTATTATATTTTTCGAGTAAATAGAGAGCGCGTAGAATGCAACTTACATTCATGGCAAACGAGATAGCGCCACGTCCGTGGAAGGGCGGATTACCATCTGAAAGTTCGGGAATAGTACCGATGCAATGATAGAACAATTCTTCTTCGAACCCGATGAGTTGCCGCTCAATGTAGTTGATACCGCTCATGCGATACACGCGCAAGTAAGCCTCCAAATAGAAGCCCGTGAGCCAGGGCCAAGCGGTGCCTTGATGATAGGCAAAGTCGCGTTGCGTTTGCGGGCCCACATACATTGGGGTGTAGCCCCCACTCTTGGGCGAAAGCGAACGAATGCCTTTTGAGGTGACCAATTCGCGGGTGCAGATGTCGAGCACCGATTTGCGTTCTTTCATGTCGAGCGGCGAATAGTCGAAAGCAATGGCGAAAAGTTGGTTTGGTCGCACGCTCCAATCCATCATCTGGCCGTCTACGTAGTCGAGCAAGTAACCATGTTCATTTAAGAACACATCCTTAAAGGATTGAGCCATTTTCTCGGTTTCTTTCTTCACCAAAGGTTTCACACCCTCATACTCGGGTTTGCCGCTTTCCTCTATGAGTTGTTCCAAAAACTTCATGGCATTATACCACAAAGCATTAAACTCCACGATGTAGCCCGAACGAGGCACTATGGGACGGCCTCCCGACTGCGAGTTCATCCAAGTGACGGCACGGTCACGGCCATTAGAATAAACCAAGCCGTTTTCGTGAACGAACAGATTGGGGTGCTGTCCGTTCCAAATGAAGTCCATGATGTCCTTATATAACTGGCCATACTTTTCATAGCAAGCTTTGCGTGAGGTGTACTTGGCATATTGCTGAATGGTCCACGTAGCCCAAAGCAAGGTGTCGGGTTGTTCCATTTCATAAATGTCAACCGACATGGGTTCCTTGTGAATGAAATTGTAGATGGCTTTGGTGGCGGTGTTCATATACTCCTCGAAACGTTCATTCTCACCAATGGCTAATGTTAGGCCAGGAAGAGAGATAAACGTGTCGCGAGCACGGGCTTTGAACCAAGGATAACCTGCTAAAATGTAGGACTCGCCATTTTTGCTTACGCGGAACTGATGGGCAGCATTCACCAAGCAATGATAGAAATTGTCGCGATGATCAATCTGTGCAATTTCATCTTCCATCAGCTTACTAATGTCTTCAGGATTAATGGGAGCAATGCCCGCACTAAAGATGATGCTTTCGCCTTTCTTAATAGACATTTCAAAATAGCCTGGCACAAGCAAATCTTCGGTGGAATTGTATCCGCGCTCTCGCTCTTTGGGATAGTCCAAGCCACGATACCAATCGGGGCAATACACCCAATCGGCCTTTTTCGAAGTCTGCATATACAAATCGGGATAGCCCTGATATAAACACATACGCACACCATTGTCCACCTCGTCGTAACTGCGATTAGCCACTCCGTTTTCGTGTGTCCATTGACGCACACTGCGGAAGGCTAAGAACGGACGCAAGCGCAAGGTGGTTTCTGAGTGCGCATCGAGCAAAGTGTAGCGGATGTAGATGCGGTGAATGGAGG
>CAVKKI010000193.1:0-4913 GCA_963656725.1 Oribacterium sp.
AGGCAACACACTCTCACAAATAGCCCAAGAGAAGGCGGGCATCATCAAGCCTCATGTGCCGTGCATAATCGGAGAAACCACAAAAGAAACCAAGGAGGTCTTTCGCAAAAAAGCAGAAGCTGTTGATGCGCCCATTTATTTTGCTGAAGAAGAGCAAGAGGTGATAAGTTCACAAGTTAACGAACAGGGGCTACGCCATTATTCCACACGTCATTGGGGAAACTTTGATGGCGAACTTACAGGAGAATGTCAGGAGAAAAATACAAACACGCTTTTATGTGCAGTCAAGATATTAATACCACTATTTAAACTCACTAAAAACGACGTATTACATGCTTTTCGTAACGTATGCTCAATGACTCATTTAAGAGGACGTTGGCAACTTCTGCAGCACGCTCCCACCGTGATTTGCGACGCAGGTCACAATCTAGGCGGGTGGAACTATCTAGGCCATCAATTGAGCGAAGCCGTAAAGCAGTACGAACATCTACACATCGTGTTTGGCATGGCTAACGATAAGGATGTAGAGAGTGTGTTAACCCTCTTGCCCACACAGGCAACCTTCTATTGGACAAAGGCTTCCGTTCGACGTGCTTTGAACGAAAAAGAGCTCGAGGAACTGGCTTTAAAACATCATTTAAAGGGCAGAGCGTTTAGCAACGTTGCCTCAGCCTACGAAGCAGCCATACAAAAAGCGACCCCCAACGACCTTGTCTACGTGGGAGGAAGTTGCTTCGTTGTGGCCGATCTTCTTAAACACCTTCAACAAATAGGAAAAAGTTTTTAACGAGCATGAATCAAAGCATGATTAAAGGTCAATATTAAGACGTTAAAATCGAAATGAATAACCTTCAACAAAAAAGGCGAAACCGACATCTTTAACGACAAAACGACGCCTAGGAATAAGCAAAAGTTCACACTATAAGACATATCGTGGCATAGTTGCAATAAAATGCATAAGACTACAGCCACATGAACCAAACACTTCAACACCATGAGCGAGAATCGCAGTTTAGTTACCATCGCCAATTTATCGAAAGAGAAAATCATGTATCTCATCGAAATGGCACAAGAATTTGAAAAACACCCCAACCGCAAGATTCTAGACGGAAAGGTGGTGGCCACTCTCTTCTTTGAGCCCTCCACACGCACTCGTTTATCATTTGAGACTGCGGCCAACAGACTAGGAGCTCGAATCATCGGCTTCACCGATCCGAAAGTGACGAGTTCCACAAAAGGCGAAACCCTCAAAGATACAATTATGATGGTGAGCAACTACGCTGACATCATCGTAATGCGCCACTTTCTTGAGGGAGCAGCTCGCTATGCTAGCGAAGTGTCGCCTGTGCCCATCGTTAACGCAGGCGATGGCGCCAATCAGCATCCCTCGCAAACGATGCTCGACCTTTATAGCATCTACAAGACGCAAGGCACGCTTGAGGGACTTAATATTTATTTAGTTGGTGATTTGAAATACGGGCGCACCGTTCACTCCTTGATTATGGCAATGCGTCATTTCAACCCCACCTTCCATTTTATCGCTCCCAAAGAGTTGGCCATGCCCGACGTGTACAAGGAATATTGCGTTGAACATCACATCAAGTTTGAGGAACATGAAGAGTTCAACTCCGAGGTAATTCGTCAGGCCGACATTCTTTATATGACGCGTGTGCAACGTGAGCGATTCACCGACCTAATGGAATATGAACGAGTAAAAGACGTTTACATTCTGAAAGCTTCGATGCTTGAAGGAGCACGCAAGAATATGAAGATTCTTCATCCACTGCCTCGTGTTAATGAGATTGCTATCGACGTGGACAACGATCCCCACGCCTACTACTTTGAGCAAGCGCGCAATGGGCTATTTGCCCGACAAGCAATCATTTGCGATGTATTAGGAATTACGCTAAACGATATTAAATAAAACGAAAGCCCATTATGAAACGTCAAGAGTTAATGGTGGCTGCTATTCAAAATGGCACCGTGATAGACCACATTCCCTGCAACAAATTATTTCAAGTTGTACGATTGTTACACCTAGAGAACGTCACTTCAAAAGTAATGATTGGCTACAATCTTCCCAGTGTAAAAATGGGCAACAAGAGCATCATTAAGATTGCCGACAAATTTTTCACCGATGCCGAACTTAATACTCTTTCGGTGGTTGCTCCCAACGTAACACTTTGCATCATTCGCGACTACGAAGTGGTGGAAAAAAAATGCGTGGCCCTTCCTCATGAGATTGTAGGAATAGTGAAGTGCGGCAACCCGAAATGCATCACCAACAACGAACCGATGCGCACGTTTTTTAACGTTACAGACTTTTCAAAGGGAATCATCCAGTGTAAATATTGCGAGAAAGAGCAAAGACTTGATAGCGTAAAACTAGTGTAATTTCCCCATTCCCTATCACAATGTCTGAGAAAATTGATTGGAAGCCAGGCACAATGATTTACCCCTTGCCAGCCTTGCTTATTTCTTGTGGAACAACCCCTGAAGAGTATAACCTCTTCACCGTGGCTTGGGCTGGCACACTTTGCACGAACCCTGCCATGTGTTACATTTCTGTGCGCCCCGAGCGTCATTCCTACGCCATCATAAAGCGTAATATGGAATTTGTGATTAACCTCACCACCGAACATCTTGCCAAGGCTACAGACTGGTGTGGTGTGCGCTCAGGCCGCAATTTCAACAAGTTTGAACAAATGAAACTCACCCCAGCTCCTTCGCATGCCTTGCGCACCCCAATTGTGAAGGAAGCACCTCTAAGCATAGAATGCAAAGTGAAGGAGATTGTGCATTTAGGATCGCACGATATGTTTATCGCTGAGGTGGTGAATGTGCAAGCAGATGCCGAGTTTCTCGATGAGCAGGGAAAATGGCACCTTGAACAAAGCCACCCATTGGTCTACCTTCATGGAGGGTATTATTCACTTGGCGACTTTATCGGGCGATTTGGTTTTTCGGTAAAAACACAAAAAGAGTAAAGTGTATTCACTTTCTTTTCTATAGGAGGGCGTTGTTTCTAAGATGGATTAGATGCCTTCAATTTTCTTAAAGCTACCTCTAAATGCCTCTCATGCTCTCCAGACACTCTTAAACTTCCCCTAACATTTGATTTTACTTGATTTTAACCTCAATATTAAGATTATGGAATACTCTGAAATTTTTGATTTAATTACGGATGAGCATCAGCGTCAGCTACGTGGCATTGAGCTCATTGCCTCTGAGAACTTTGTAAGTGACGAAGTGATGCGAGCCATGGGCTCTTGGCTCACTAACAAATATGCCGAAGGCTACCCTGGTCACCGCTATTATGGCGGTTGCCAAGTGGTGGATAAGGTAGAAAACTTGGCCATTGAAAGAGCTAAGCAACTTTTTAACGCAGAATATGCCAACGTTCAACCCCACTCTGGAGCACAGGCTAACGCTGCGGTTTTCTTGGCTTGCCTTAACCCTGGCGACACCTTTATGGGTTTGAACCTTGATCATGGTGGCCACCTTTCACATGGTTCAAAGGTGAACACATCGGGCATTCTTTACCACCCTATTGGCTATAACTTGAATAAGGAAACGGGTCGTGTGGACTATGATGAAATGGAGCGATTGGCTTTAGAGCACAAGCCTAAGATGATTATTGGCGGTGGCTCAGCCTACAGCCGTGAATGGGATTACAAACGGATGCGTGAAATTGCCGACGAGGTGGGTGCTATTCTGATGGTCGATATGGCGCACCCCGCAGGTCTTATTGCCGCAGGTCTTCTCGAGAACCCCGTGAAATATGCTCACATCGTGACTACCACCACTCACAAAACGCTTCGAGGGCCCCGTGGTGGAATGATTTTAATGGGAAAAGACTTTGAAAATCCTTGGGGCAAGACCACGCCTAAGGGAGTAGTTAAGATGATGAGTCAGTTGCTGAATAGTGCCGTTTTCCCTGGCATCCAGGGTGGCCCATTAGAACATGTCATCGCAGCCAAGGCTGTGGCTTTTGGCGAGGCTTTACAACCGCAGTTTAAAGAATATGCTTTGCAGGTGAAGAAGAATGCCGCTCGCCTAGCTGAGCAGCTTATGGAGCGAGGATTTAGCATTGTGAGTGGGGGCACAGACAATCACTCCATGTTGGTTGACCTACGTTCTAAATATCCAGAACTGACTGGCAAGATGGCTGAAAGCGCACTTGTGGCTGCCGATATTACTGTGAATAAAAATATGGTGCCCTTCGACACTCGCTCAGCTTTTCAAACCTCGGGCATTCGTTTAGGTACTTCTGCCATCACCACTCGAGGAGCTAAAGAAGACTTTATGAACGTGATTGCAGAATTGATTGAAACGGTGCTTAACGCTCCAACTGATGAGAAAGTAATCGAGGATACTCGTAAGAAAGTAAACGAGTTGATGAAGGATTATCCTCTTTTTGCGTGGTAAGCACGTTGTTTAATCACTCAGATAGCTAAAAAAGGCTCAAGAAAGTAGCAAAAGTGGTTCACTTTGCTGCTTTCTTGAGCCTTTTTTATAAGAAGCCTATGTATGAGAAAAGAACGGCTAGTCATCGTTGCCTTCTGTGGGCAACTCAGAGCCAACATAGTCGAAGATAAAGTTAGATCCTCGGGCTGAAGGGAATTGGCTACGCAAGTCGATTTCGGAACGTCTTTTCAAATGATCAATGAGTTTGTTGTAACATTCTAACCCAGAATTAGCTCGCACGTAGGCTTGAAACTCGGTGTCTTGATAACGGAACTTTTGAGTACCCGCTATTTGAATGACACGTTTGAAGATGATAGTACCTAAATACCATCCAGAGCGTTCCACTTGAAGTTCATTAAGGCGCATTTCCTTTTTGTTATTCGCCAATTCAGCTCTTGAAGGATAGGCTTGCGGCTCATTTTCTTGGTCTTTTTCTCCTTTCTGAT
>CAVKKI010000194.1:0-4844 GCA_963656725.1 Oribacterium sp.
AATCTCGACTTATTGCTCTTCCCACTCCCTAAACATGGGGGTGGGAAACTTTAGTCAGATTATTATCAATTTTTCTCTAGCGTTTCTACTTGCCCCGACGCGGGACGCGTCGCCCCCCAAGTGCTTGCGCCACACTGACTGATTAAGGCTTCTCCACCTTCACCAACTTCGCCTTCAAAACATTGGCCTCATCAGCGCCGCGCCCCATCGTGCCATAAATGCGAAGCACGAGCGAGCCACCTTTGTGATGGAAGGGAGCGGTTTTGTAGTAGCTCCAATCCTCCACCTCTTCACGCTGAACGAGCCATTGCGTCTGACTTAACGTGTCGGGGAAAAGGCCAAGCGACTTCACCCAATCGTAAGACGCATTATAAAGATTACCCTGTTTCTTATTATCTACCGAGGGAAGCTTTTCCACCACTAGGCTATCAGGCTCTTTTCCATAGGCCATAAACACCCCAGGGCCATCGAGCGCCGTGAGCGTTTCCACGCAATAGTCGCCTTCGGGCAAATTCTCCACTCGTTTCATGCTAAACGACATAGGGCGCTGCTCATCGTCTTTTTCAAAAGAGTAGTAAATTTGATCTTCCGTAAGGAAATCGTCGGTGTAATGATAGAAGTCGCCATCAGCGTTGCAATTGTCTGCCTTCTCAATCGTCCACCCGTCAATAGAGAGCACTTGGTTTGAGGAATTATCGATGTAAACGCCATTCACCGTGCCAGCCTTGCGCTCCATAGCTTGCTTTTCATGCTTCAGCGTCACGCCAAACAACACGGTAAAGGTGATGGACGCTGCAATGGCGGCTAAACTGACTAGCGTAAGAACCAAGCCCGACACGCTCTTCTTTTCGTCGGCATGTCTGTTACGAAACAGTAAGCGGAACAGCACGCAGTAAATGCCCAGTCCAATGCCTACAAAACTACAAAGCAAACCGAGCGCGCCATACCACGTGAGCTGTGGGAATTGGTGCAGTAAGTAAGAAAGACTATCGCTGCTTTGCGGTTCTTCACACACGCCCACAAGGAAAAGAGCGAAGAAGGTCAAAGCCACAATCATCAAACTAATGAGGAAGAACAACAAAAGCAACTTAATGAGCAGCAGCAAAATGTCTAAGCACGTGCCCCAAAACCCCTTCGCGGTTTTCTTAAATTCGGGCGACTGCACATAGTTGGTGGCGCGGTGCACGCCATTGAGTATCTCCTCGTTAATGGTTTGCGGATTCACGGGGCGACCTTTCATCTGCAGTCTCTCTTCAGCGGTTCGGGCTTCGGGAATAACGGCCCAGGCCACAAGATAGATGATGCCCACGGTAGAGAAAGAGAAGAACAACAAGAAGCACATGAGAATGCGGAAAGGCAACGGATCGAGTCCGCCGAAATATTGACAGAGGCCCGAAATCACACCGCCCAGCATGCGGTCGTCGGTGCTGCGAAAAAGGCGGCGGTGGGCTTTTTCTTCGTTCGTGGCATTGGTTGTTTGTTCGCTTTGGGAGGCAGATGTTTGCGAAGAAGTGGTGGAGTTTGCTGCGCTATCTGCATCATCATCCATCTGTTCGGGATTACCAATGCGGGCTATGATTTGCTGCACTTGTTCCAGCGTCACGGCCTCCACGCCTTGCTCACGCAATTCGCTAAGCAACTCGGCCACGCGGTGCTCAATGTCGTCGGCAATTTCTTCACCGCCCTCGCGCCGGCTGAAGTAGCTGCGCATGTTTTCGAGATACTGCTCGAGCAGATTGCACGCATCTTCATCAATGGCGTAGAGCGTGCCAAACAAATTGATTGTAATATTCTTTTTCATCGTTGAGTTTCGTTTTGATTAGGGATGGGAGGAATTTGCGGTTGAATGCTTTTCAGCACATTCACGGTGTGTGCCAATTCGGTCCAAGCGCCATCGAGTTCGTTTAAGAAGGTTCGTCCTTGAGGCGTTAGCGCATAATATTTTCGCGGAGGTCCTTGGGTGCTTTCACGCCATTCATAACTGAGAAGTTCATCTTTTTTGAGTCGGGTGAGCAAGGGGTAAAGCGTGCCTTCCACCACAATGAGTTCGGCTTGTTTAAGCCTGCTGATGATGTCGTTGGCATAGCTTGCCTCATGGCTCAGCAACAACAGCACGCAATACTCTAGCATGCCCTTGCGCATCTGCGACTTGGCATTGTCTACGTTCATTTCATAGAATGTTTTATGAGGTTTACGCTGCAAATGTATGCATAACTAATGTACTATGCAATACAAAGTACCTTAAAACTCGCCATTTTTAACACACGTTATCACTAAAAGGCAAAAATCACGGCTTTATAGACGAAGAATAGAGGTGGAAGAAGGAAGAAAATGACGTTGTGTATCAACAAATTGCCTTTCCGTTTCGTTTTGTAACAAGAAAAAGGTAACTTTGCAGCGTTTTGAATGAAACAAAGCTAGTTAAGGCTTCATTCATTCAGCTAGGAAGGGGGACACGTGTGGGCTTTAAAACGCACGCCCCATACCAATATATATATATTACACCACCCTATAAAATCCAAAATAACAGCATACAATTACGCTCATCGCAACATGACAAAAAAGGCATTACTTGCAGGCGCCCTAGCCCTGATGTCGGCTATGGCCTCAGCACAAGACGTGAAAATCAACAACCTCACTCGCAAGTGGGCTCCCGCCTTCGATGCATTGGTCAACGGCCAAGCCCCCACACACTCCATGATTCGCGGCAAGGTGGCTCGCTCCACTAGCAGCACACTCACCCTCATGGTCACCACCGAGGCCGACGCCGCTAACGCTGTGGCCGAAGCCGTGAAGGCTGCTGGCTACGAGGCCGAAGCTCCCACCGACCAATTGGTTGTGGCCACTGCACCGGCCAGCTACATCAGCACATTGGCTGAGGTGGACGGCGTGGTCTACATTGACCGCCCCACCCAGATGCACACTTTTATGAAGAACGTGCGCCCCGAAACAGGCGTAACAAAAGTGCAAGAGGGCGAGGGCCTCGACACGCCCTACGATGGTTCGGGTGTGCTTATTGGCGTGATCGATCAAGGTTTTGAATTTAAACACCCCGCCTTCACGGGCCGTGTAAAGCGTTGGGGCTCATCGGCCGTGTCGGGCAGCACCCGCACCTCGGCTCCTAGCACCGACCCCAACGACCAATATGGTCACGCCACCCACGTGGCCAACATTGCCATGGGCAACAAAATCACGGGCAGCGACTACTATGGCGTAGCCACGGGTGCCGAACTCATGCCTATGATGTCCGACCTCAGTTCGTCGGCCGTTGTGTTGCAAGCTAAGGCCATTAAAGACTATGCCGACAAGCAGGGCATGCCCTGGGTGCTCAACATGAGTTTCGGCAGCAACATCGGTCCACACGACGGCACCGAAGCGCTCGACCTCAGCATGGAAAAATACTGTGGCAAAGGCGCCATCATGGTAGCAGCCATGGGTAACAACGGCGGCGACATGCTTCACGCCACTCACACTTTCAGCGCCGATGGCGAAACGGCCTACTTCTATCCCGTGCCCGACTCCGACAACACCACGGGTGCCGTGGTGGCTTGCCTTTGGGCTAACGATAACGACGGAGTGTCTCACCTCAACATCGAACCCGTGTTCTACCAAAGCGGAAAGATCTACGTGCCCAGCAAAGCGCAGATGACCCAAGCCGGCTTCGACTATGAAACGGGCATCGACCCCACCAACAAGCGCCAATATTGCAACCTAGCTGGTGTGATTGCCGACTTGGCCAAGCGCGTAATAGGCAGCAGCGCCTCGGGCTATCAGTTTATGCTACGTGCCACGGGCGAAGCGGGCAAGACCATTCACGTTTGGACCGATTCCGACACCTACCCTTGCAGTTTCAAGCGTGTGTCGGGCACAGTGAGCGCAACAGGCGAAAAATTCACCACCATTAAGGGCGACGATGCCTATGTGGTGGGCGAAGGCGGAGCCTCCGTGCCTAGCGCCATTGCCGTAGCTTCTTACAACGCATCATCCTCGTTCACCAGCAAAAACGGACAGTCATATAGCTACTACAGCGTCATTGGTGAGGGTGGCGACATCAGTTTGTTTAGCAGCAAAGGTCCCTCGCTCGACCTCAATCACCCCGACAAACCCACCATTGCCGCTCCTGGTGGATGCATCATCTCAGCTTTCTCGAAAAAAGCTAGCACCTTCTCAACCAGTTCAAACACTATTGTGCAAGAGATCACTTCGGGTGGCAACAAGTTCTATTATGGTGCAATGAACGGAACTTCCATGGCCACTCCCGTTGTAACGGGCATCGTAGCGCTTTGGTTGCAAGCAAACCCCGAACTCACCCCGGCTGACGTGACGAATATTCTTAAAACAACGGCTCGTCACGACAGCTATGCGAAAGACACTAATTGGAACGCCTCATGGGGCTATGGCAAAATCGACGCTTACGAGGGTTTGAAGGCCGCCATCAAACTGCGCACGGCTGTGAACGAAACGATGAACACCGCAGCGCCCATCACCCTGCAAAAGGGTGGCGACGCTTGGAAGGTGCTCTTCAACAACGATGAGTCGTACGCGCAGATTCAAGTGCTCGCTCTCGACGGCAGCACCGTGTGGAGCCGCAACGTGGCCTCACCTCGCCACGGCGATGAAGAGGTAGTCAGCCTCAACACCCTCACCCCCGGTGTTTACCTCATTCGCATTCAAACCACTGCTAGCCAGATTACGCGCAAGGTGGTTGTGAAGTAAGTTACTTTAGCGACGCTAGTAATTGGGGGCGCTAGAAATTGGGGGGCGACGCGTCCCGCGTCGGGGCAAGCACTGGCGCTAATAGCAATTTTTATTTGCTAATCATAAAAAAGCTAGAAGCTTTATTT
>CAVKKI010000195.1:0-4824 GCA_963656725.1 Oribacterium sp.
GAACAAAGAAGTAAATAATTTCTTCATATATAATAGGTATAAAAGTGAATAAATTCTAGGGGATAGTTCTGTGTGTGATGGGTTCTCGGCTAACGCTCTCTCGTTTAAAGTTTGGCCACTTCTTCTTCAAATTCGCTAGGCTTGCCTTTGGCCTGATTTCGAATTTTTGAGCGATAGGCGTAGGCGGTGGCGGTGGAAATGTTGAGGAAGTGGGCAATGCGTGCGGTGTCGGTCACACCCAAGCGAATGAGGGCGAAGATGCGCAGCCCAGTGTTCAGTTGGTCTTTATATTTAGGTAGGGTGTATTTGTTTTCGTGCAGCAATTGATTGATGGCTGTGATGAAATCGGGGAAGAGGGTGAGGAAGGCCGAGTCGAAGTCGGCGTAAAATTCCTCTTGTTCTCGTTTGTTGTTGTTCTCGTCTTGCAGGTAGTCGTAGAGTTCTTGCGTTTTCTTCTCCCTAATCATGCGTGCCGCGTGGTGTCGGTGTTCGGAGAGGGTGTCGAGATAGCCGCGGCAGCGGTCGAGGTAGCGAGCAATATACTCCTCCTTCATCTTGTCGGTCATACGTAAGCGGTCGTAAGTGGCTTGCAGCTCGTTGTTAGTGAGTTGCAGTTGTTCCATTGCGGCTTGCATTTTCGCATTAGCCTCTTGCATTTTAGCGTTGGCTTCGGCCATGCGTCGGCTCCCTTCGGCTTGCTTGCGTTGCAAGGCATGGAGTTTGCGCATTTGTTTGCGAAGGTAGAGCACGAGAAGTAGCAACACCACAAGGCCAGCTATTAGTGAGTAGAGGAAAAGGCGGTTGCGCTGTGCTTGCACCCTTTCTTGTTGCTTATATTGCTTGTTGATGATGGGGAAGATGCTTGAGGTTTCCACCGAGCGCAATCCGGCTTTGCAGTAGCTGGCGTCCTCCATCGAGCAAAGCAAATAAGTGTAGGCTCGGCTCACATCGCCGCTTTCGTAGAGCAGTTGAGCCAAAATGGGAAGAGCTTGATATTCGGTGGTGGGGCGTTTTAGGTCGGCAATAGCGGTGAGTGTGAGAAAATAAGCCTCTTCTGTGGGGCGCTTGAGGGCGCGATAGGCTTGCGAAAGAATGAAGCAGACGTAGGCGTCGGGGCTTTGTTCGTTCACCTCCTTTTTATAGGGAGCAAGTGTGCGGATGGCGTTTTGCGGTTGACCTTGCGCTAAGAATTTGTCGGCCAACACGATGTCGCGGTCTTTGCCTTGCTTCGGAGTGAAAAGCAGCAGCGAGTCGCGGTAGCGCATGGCGCGCTCGTTGAACTGTTCGTGTTGCGAGGCTATTTTGTTGTAGTCGGCCATCCAACCATAGAGCATGCGCAACACGCGGTAGAAGTAGAGGCGCAACTCGGCATTGTTGTCGTTAATCAGTTCGCTCGGCACTTGACTCAGCTCCTTCTCAGCATCTACGTAAAGGGCCGACACGGCATAGAGTTCAGCCTGTGCAATGTGTGCTGAGGCTTGCAGTTTGAGGTCGGTTTTAAATTCGGGCATGGCCACAATTTGGTTGAGCGCCGTTTGTGCCGAGTCGGTTTGAAAGTGAGAGTAGAGGTCGAACACTTCGCGCAGTAAATTGATGCGGTTATAGCCTTTCGAAATGCGGGCTTGCTCTTGCAGTCGACGCGCTTGCTTTATGCGCTGGGCGTGATAGTCGGCTTTATGCTCCACCATTTCATCGAGTGTATGGAGCAATTGTTGCGTGCGCTCGTCAATCACCTCCTTCTTAGGCTGGGCTTTGAGAGGGAGGATGAGAAGGAAAAACAGGAGCAGAAAAGATAGGAGCTGTTTCATGTCGAAATAGGGCTATTTATTCACGGCCAAAGGTAGTAAAGTTATTTAAATCGGGCAATTTTTCGGCCAAAAAGTTTATATAAACGTTTATATTTTTTACCCCTTTCTGAAATGTGATATGTCTGATTATCAAGAATAACGCTAAAAAAAGAGTTTATATTTTTTTTCTACAAATTGCCAGTTGCTCAGAAACGTCTTAATTTTGCAAAAGTTTAGAGTTCAATAGCAGCTCTCACCCCTCATCTAATACCTTAACCCTTAACAAATGATGAAACGTAAAATTATTCTCCCCCTTCTCTCTCTTCTCACCCTTTCCTTGCCCGCCGCTAGCAAGCAGCGTGAAGCCGCGCCCCAAGTGCAGCCCGCCTTTTGGTGGAGTGGCATGACGAACCCCTCGTTGCAGGTGATGCTGCACGGCACAAACATTGGCGGCAGTGAGGTGACGCTTAGCACCGATGCCATTGCAGTGGACAGCATTTACCGTCCGGCCAACAGCAACTATCTCTTCTTATATTTAAATGTAGAGAAGGCAGCTCCGCAAAAATTCTACATTAATCTCTCTAACTCAGGGAAAAAGCAGCGCATTGCTTACGAACTCTTGGCTCGCGACAATAGCGTGAAAGCGCAAGGCTTCGACCAAAGCGATGTGCTTTATCTGCTCATGCCCGACCGCTTCGTTAATGGCAACCCCCAAAACGATGTGGTGAAAGGCTTGCGTGAGGCCACTTCGAGCCAAGAGCCTAATACACGCCACGGTGGCGACCTTGCCGGCATGAAGCAGTCGCTCGATTATTTAAATCAACTGGGTGTCACCGCTATTTGGCCTACTCCCCTGTTAATCAACGACATGCCCGACACCTCTTACCACGGCTATGCCATTACCGACTATTATCAAATCGACCCTCGCTACGGTTCTAATGCCGAGTATCGCGATTTTGTGCAATCGGCTCACGCTAAAGGAATGAAGGTGGTGCAAGACATGGTGTTTAATCACTGTGGAAGCAAGCATTTTCTCTTTCTCGACCGCCCCGACTCCACGTGGTTTAACTACAATAGCCATTATGTGCAGACCTCTTACAAGATTTCTTCGGTCAACGACCCTCACGCCTCGAACGATGACGCACGCAATGCGCAAGACGGATGGTTTGTGGAGTCGATGCCCGACCTCAATCAGCGCAATCCGCACGTGATGCAATACCTCATTCAAAACTCTCTTTGGTGGGTGGAATATGCTGGTATTGATGGCGTTCGTCAAGACACCTATCCCTATGCCGATCGTCAGGCCATGGCTCGCTGGTGTCGCGCTATGCTCGAGGAGTATCCACACTTTAACATTGTGGGCGAAACGTGGCTTGGCAGCAATGTGGGTGTGAGCTTTTGGCAGCGCAATAGTCCTTTGGCCGATAAGAACAATAATAGCGAGTTGCCCACGGTGATGGACTTCCCCTTGATGTCGCTGCTTTGCTCAGCACTCGATGAGGAAACCAATGATTGGGACAAGGGCTTGGCCCGCATCTATGAGTATCTCAGCCAAGACTGCGTTTATGCCGACCCCACTCACTTGCTCACTTTCCTCGATAATCACGACACCGACCGCTTTGCTCCCGTTCCCGAGCGCGCCTCACAACGCAATCGCTACGAGCAGGCGCTCACCTTGTTGCTCACTTTGCGCGGCATCCCCCAACTTTACTATGGCGATGAATTGGGCATGGCGGCCAACAAGAGCAAGGGCGATGGCGAGTTGCGCCAAAACTTCCCCGGCGGATTTGCGGGCGACAGCATCAACGCTTTAACAGGCCAAAACCTCACACCGCTCATGCAGCGCACGCTTCAGTTTGCCCGCACTTTGTTGCAGTGGCGCCGTGGAAATGAGGTGATTGCGAAAGGCACGTTGCGTCAGTTCTCCATTCGCAACGGGGTTTATGTGTATGCCCGCGAATATAATGGCCACACGGTGACGGTGTTCCTTAATGGCACCAACCAACCCGTGTGTGTGGACCTTGCTCGCTATGCCGAGGTGTTGCCCGCGGCTCAGGCCAAGGACGTTATCTCGGGGCGCACCATTCAGTTGCCCAAAGAGGGCTCCTTGCAGATGGGTGTGCGCGGTGCTTTGGTGCTCGATTTTCAATAGTCTTTATGCTAGTTCTTACTAGTGGCTTAATAGGAAAAAATAGTGGCTTAAGTGTGAAGAACTAGTGGCTTGATAAGAAAAACTAGTGGCTTGATAAAAAGCTCTGGTGGCGACGCGTCTCGCGTCGGCGCAAGCGGAAACGCTAATCATAACACTGACTAAAAATCTACTTGAGCCAGTGTTTGCGCCGACGCGGGACGCGTCGCCCCCAGAGCTTCTTGCGTTACCCCTCCAGAAAGTTTACTAAAACAATTTGCTGTTACTTGCACTAACTGCTTGCACTCCCGTTGATTATCAAGTGTTTCAAGAGTGTAAGCAGCATTCTTTTTTGCTTACACTAATCAGCTTGCTTGCACATTTTTTACCCCCTTGCTTACATTGTTCAACAGTTGCTTACACACTTCTTGCACTTGCTTACACTCTTCTTGCACAAAGTGAAATTTCTCAGTGCAAGCAGTGTAAGCAAGTGCAAGCAATTTTTTATTTGCTTGCACTGCTGAAACGTTTGATAATCAATGGGAATGCAAGCAATTAGTGCAAGCAACAGCAAATGTTGCATGTAAAGTTTTTGGGGATGTAATATGGCTAGCTTTCTTCTTTATCTATTCGTTTAAGTTTCGCCTGTGCTTTTTTCCCGTACGCTTCTCCTCTTGGAATGATAAATTTAAATTTGACTGTGTCGTCTACAATTTCAATGTGGAACGTAAAAAAGGCTCTATAATCACCAACTCGAATGCGATAAACGTTTCGAAGTCCTATAATTTTCTTGCAGTCTGTGATGTCTTTTAAATCGTTAGCACGTTTTACTTCTATAATAACGCGCCGTATGGACGGATTTGCCTACTGCAATCAACGTCTACACCCTTTAACGTGCTATTCCGTCAG
>CAVKKI010000196.1:0-4802 GCA_963656725.1 Oribacterium sp.
CGGTAAACGATGAAAAACTTGGAGAGGCTGTAACCTTACTCTATGAGAATAAAGATCTTAATCCATCTAATCTAAGGGAAATGTGCCGCTCTTTATTGGGAAAATATGAAGTGCCGCGTTATTATTTTAACTGTAGTTCTCTTCCTTTGACTGCTACGGGTAAACCAGCTCGTGCTAAGGCTCGTGCTTTGGCTGAACGAATACTTTCTAATTTAAAATGACAATGAATTTGGAAAATCATTCAAACGACTTTCGCGAAGACATAAAGAAGGCCATCGAGGTGATGAATGCTGGTGGACTTATTTTATATCCCACTGACACCATTTGGGGCATTGGATGTGATGCTACCAACGAGGAGGCCGTGAAGCGTGTGTTCGAAATCAAGCGAAGAAACGATGCAAAGGCTCTAATTACTTTGGTTGACTCAGAGGCCAAACTGCAAAACTACGTGCGCGAGGTGCCCGAAGTGGCATGGCAGCTGATTGACGTAGCCGAAAAACCGCTGACTATTATTTATGATGGGGCTCGAAATCTTGCTCCCAATCTTTTGGCTGAGGATGGTAGCGTGGGCATTCGCATTACAAAGGAAATTTTTAGTCGAACGCTTTGCATGCGCATGAAACGTGCAATTGTTTCCACTTCGGCCAACATTAGCGGCGAACCTTCGCCAAAGAGTTTTCGTGACATCTCTTCTGAAATTCTTCAAGCCGTTGACTACGTTTGCACCTCACGTAGAGAGGAAACAAACAATCCTCCTGCCTCGAACATTATTAAGTTAGGAGTGGGGGGAGAAGTAAAAGTTATAAGATAACCTCAATAAATCAAATGCAAACAAATTTAGATCTTTCTGAGGAAAATATAGAACGCTTGAATGGTCGAGCTTATGCCTCTGTAAAGGGTAATAATAAATTTCTTCGCAAACTATCCATTTGGATAACGAAACACCTAAGTCAGCGCCAGTTTATTCTAATGCTAGCCTTGCTTGTTGGCTTAGGATCAGCTATTGCAGCTCAGATTCTGAAATTTCTTATTCATGAGATTGAGCACATGCTCACCTCGCAGTTCGACGTAACCCATGCCAACTGGCTTTTCTTGGTTTACCCCGTGGTGGGCATCTATTTCACAGCACTTTTTATCAAGTATATCGTACGTGACGACATTGGTCATGGCGTGACTAAAATCCTTTATGCACTCTCTCGAAAACAGGGAAATATAAAGGGACATAATTGTTGGTCGAGTGTAGTGGCATCTGCTCTTACCATCGGCTTTGGTGGGTCGGTGGGGGCAGAATCCCCCATTGTGTTGACAGGCTCGGCTATTGGTAGTAGGTTAGGACAACTCTTTCAGCTCGATCACAAGACGATGATGCTGCTCATAGGTTGTGGGGCTTCAGGAGCGGTCGCTGGCATTTTTAAGGCTCCTATTGCCGGACTGATGTTTACCCTTGAAGTGCTTATGGTGGATCTTACCATGGCCTCGTTGCTTCCCTTGCTCGTGAGTTGTTTAACGGCCACATGTCTGACTTACGCTTGGTCGGGGATGAGCCCTATGTTTGATTTTCAATTGAGTGAACCATTTGCAGTTTCTCGTGTGCCCACTTCTGTCTTACTTGGTGTGTTTTGCGGACTAGTTTCGCTCTATTTTACTCGCGTAATGAATTCCTTTGAGCAAGTATTTGGCAGATTCAAAAATCGTTATGCCAAGCTAGCCCTAGGTGGCGCGGTGCTTGCGGTGCTCATATACTTTTTTCCTCCACTTTATGGTGAAGGCTATTCCACTATAACCACTTTGTTGAGCGGTGATTCAGAATCGAATGTGAATCAAGTTTTGAACAACTCGCTCTTTTATGGTCACCCCGAATACCTCCTCGTCTATCTCGGTCTAATCATCCTAACGAAGGTGTTTGCCACCACGGCTACTAATGGAGGCGGTGGATGTGGTGGTACTTTTGCGCCAAGCCTTTTCCTTGGTTGTATAGGCGGATTTGTATTCTCACGTATTTGGAACGAGTATGGTATATGGCATATTTCTGTACCCGAAACCAACTATGCCCTTTTGGGTATGGCGGGTGTGATGAGTGGCGTGTTTCATGCCCCGTTGACTGGCGTCTTTCTTATCGCAGAGTTGACTGGAGGTTATCAGTTGTTCATCCCTCTGATGATTGTGTCTGTGGCCTCTTATCTCACGATAAACGCCTTTGAAAAACATAGCATCTACGCTATGCGTTTGGCTCGTAAGGGCGAGTTGCTCACCCATCATAAAGATCGCTCGGTGCTTACCCTAATGTCGCTCGATGCTATTATCGACAAGGAACGTCCGTTGCTTCGCCCTGAGATGTATTTGGGAAACATCGTGCATGCCGTTTCCATGAGCAAATCGTTACACTTTGCTGTTGTCAATCGAAAAGGAGAACTTTTGGGTGTGATTAACGTGAACAAAATACGCCAAGTAATTTTTCGCAGTGAACTCTATCGAATGTATAAAACCGAACAGTTGATGCAACAACCAGAAAAAGTGTTGCGCACCGATGACAATATGCAGACAGTGATGGATAAATTCGCTCACTGCGATGCTGGCACATTGCCTGTGTTGAATGCTGATAGCACTTTTGTGGGCTTTGTTTCACGAACAAGGCTTTACGCTTCTTATCGTCAGGTGATGAAAGATTTTTCAGAAGAATAAAGAAACGAAGTCCCCCTCTAAAAATAATAGAAAATGCAATTATACGGTCTTTTAGGCTATCCTCTAGGGCATAGTTTTTCAGCCAAGTATTTCGCTGAGAAGTTTGAGAAGGAACGGATTGACGCCGAATATCACAATTTTGAGTATGCCGATGTGGATGAAGCTATGCACTACTTAATGAATCAGCCACAGCTGGTGGGGTTTAACGTAACCATTCCCCATAAACAACATGTGATTCCCTATCTTGATCGACTCACTCCAGAGGCTGAGGCCATTGGAGCCGTGAATGTGGTTTGTGTGAAGGTGGATGAGCAAGGTAATCGATGTTTGATAGGAGCAAACTCAGATGTCATTGGCTTTACTCAATCAGTCCGTCCGCTTCTATCGCCCACTATTCATACTCATGCTCTCGTTTTGGGCACAGGTGGCGCTTCGAAAGCTGTGATGTATGGCCTAAAATCATTGGGTATTAGTCCTATCTATGTGAGTCGTACCCCTGGCGATGGCCGTATGACCTATGCCGACCTGACCCCTGATGTGATGGCTCAATATAAGCTGATTGTGAACTGCTCGCCCGTTGGCATGTTCCCTCATGTGGATCAGTCACCATTGCTTCCTTACGAATGTCTCACCTCTGAGCATGTTCTCTACGATTTGGTCTATAACCCTCTCGAAACCCTCTTTATGAAGAAAGGACGTGAACAAGGTTCCATCGTGAAAAATGGACTAGAAATGCTCCATTTACAAGCTGAGGCTGCTTGGGAAATATGGCACAACGCGAACCTTTAGAGGTTATTATCGGCTAGAAAAGCAAGATTTTTGCTTAAATCACTTCATTATCCATAAAAAAAGCATACTTTTGCATAACCTTATACTCATCAAATAACAACAATAAAAGTCATGAAAAAGACTATTCTGGTTACAGGTGGTACCGGTTTTATCGGTTCACATACTACAGTGGAATTGCAAAATGCAGGTTACAACGTGGTTATCATTGATAATCTATCCAATTCTAAGGCCGACGTGGTGGATGGCATTGAGAAAATCACTGGCGTTCGTCCCGCATTCGAAGAAGTAGACTGCTGCGATTTTGCTGCACTAGAAGGCGTTTTCCAAAAATATCCCGACATCTCAGGCATCATCCACTTCGCTGCTTCTAAAGCTGTGGGCGAAAGTGTTCAGTTGCCTTTGAAGTATTATGAAAACAATTTGCTCTCGCTTATCAATCTGCTCAAACTTATGCCTAAGTATGACGTGAAGGGTATCATTTTCTCCTCTTCATGTACGGTGTATGGTCAGCCAGACCCTGAGAACTTACCTGTTACTGAGCAAGCTCCTATCAAAAAGGCTGAGAGTCCTTACGGCAATACGAAGCAAATTAACGAGGAAATTATTCAAGACTACGTACATAGTGGAGCCAAAATTAGTGCCATCATTTTACGCTACTTTAACCCCATTGGTTCACACCCCACGGGAATCATTGGCGAAATGCCTAATGGTGTACCTGCTAACTTGATTCCCTACCTTACGCAAACTGCTATGGGCATACGTCCCTGTTTGAAGGTGTTTGGTGACGACTACGATACTCCCGATGGCTCTTGCATTCGCGATTACATCTATGTAGTTGACCTCGCTAAGGCTCATGTGGCAGCTATGGCACGCATAGTAGACGATAAGAACACTGAACCCGTTGAAATTTACAACGTAGGAACAGGCAATGGCGTGAGTGTGCTTGAACTCATTAATACCTTCGAAAAATGCACTGGCGTAAAGCTTAACTATGAAATTGCTCCCCGTCGTGAGGGCGACATTGAGAAGGTTTGGGGCAACGTTGATAAAGCCAACAAAGTGTTAGGCTGGAAAGCCGTTCATACACTTGAGGAAGCTCTCTCTTCAGCTTGGAATTGGCAACAAAAACTTCGTGAACGAGGCATTATGTAATTAGCGTGCTTCTATCTTTGAATGAAGTATAATGACATTTTCAAAGGAGTTAGTTGTGGCGAACTGAACGAAACAGAAGCTGCATCTAACTCCTATTTCTGTAAAAAATCACTTCAGGGTGGTTATAATAATTCTGAAATAGGAATTTGTATGCTATCGGGAGTGTATTTTTGAAAGTA
>CAVKKI010000197.1:0-4701 GCA_963656725.1 Oribacterium sp.
ACCTACCTTCTCGCCCTTGGCGTTGAGGTGGTCGATGGCTTCGCGAGCGGCTTCGGTCACAGAGCCCATGCAGATGATTACGCGTTCAGCGTCGTCGGCACCATAGTAGCTGAAGAGCTTATATTCACGGCCGGTGATTTTGCTAATGGCAGCCATGTATTTCTCTACGGCTTCGGGCACGGAGTCGTAGTAGGGGTTGCACACTTCGCGGTGAGCGAAGAAGGTTTCAGGGTTTTCGGCCATACCACGAGCCACGGGGTGCTCGGGGGTAAGGGCACGGCTGCGGAATTCGCTTACCTTGTCCATAGGAACGAGCGGACGGATGTCTTCCTGATCCATCACCTCAATCTTCTGATATTCGTGTGAGGTGCGGAAGCCGTCGAAGAAGTTGATGAAGGGCACGCGGGTGTCGAGCGAAGCCAAGTGTGCCACGGCCGAGAGGTCCATCACCTCCTGCACAGAACCTTCGCAAAGCATGGCAAAGCCAGTTTGGCGGCAAGCCATCACGTCGCTGTGGTCGCCAAAGATGCAGAGTGAGTGAGTGGCGAGTGTGCGAGCTGATACGTGGAACACGCAGGGGAGCAACTCACCTGCGATTTTGTACATATTGGGGATCATCAGGAGCAAGCCCTGCGATGCGGTGAAGGTGGTGGTGAGAGCACCCGATTGAAGTGAACCGTGCACTGCACCGGCAGCACCGCCCTCGCTTTGCATTTCTTGCACCTTTACGGTGTCGCCAAAAAGGTTGATGCGTCCTTGTGCAGACCATTCGTCAACGTGCTCTGCCATAGGTGATGACGGAGTGATGGGATAAATGGCAGCAACCTCGGAAAACATGTACGCAATGTGCGCAGCGGCTTGGTTACCGTCACAAGTAATGAATTTCTTGTTTGCCATGAGTTTTTGTATTTGGCGCAACGCGCTCTCTCTGCTTGCGGGCCTTCTCGCCTAGTGTGTGCGAGGGCGGAGTAGTGGGGCGTGTGGTGCCTTATTTAAATTAGATATATTTGTTATGTTTCTTTTGGTTCGAGAGTCTAAGTCCGGGTGCAGCCACACCTTATTAATAAAGGAAGCCAAACAGCCAAAGGGGGATTTCGTTTTCGCGTCCCAGGTCGGTGTTATACTTCACATAGATGGTGTCGGCGGCGGTGCGCACGCGTCGGCTCTTGTCGCACACGCAAATGTTGGTGGCGTTGTTGATGCGGAACATGCCCATGCGCTTGCCCTTGTTCACCGTGTGGTGACGCCACAGGCAGTTCACAAAGTAGGTCTCCATGAGCGTTTGCTCGGTCATGCAGTTCTCGTAGAGGGCATACATCAAATTGGCGTCGTGCAGATAGATGGCGGCCGGCTTTTGCGGGAAGGTTTCACCCTCGTGGTGCACCATATTAATAAGGCGTGTTTCCTCTAGATATTTTAAATAGTTCATCACCGTGGCGCGCGAGGTGCCAATTTCTTGAGCCAACTTGCTCACGTTCGGGGTGGAGGGGTCGCCAATGGCCAAGAGGTAGAGCAGTTTTTTGATGCGCGAGAGATACTTCAGTTCAATCTGCTTATTGAGCAGCAAATCCACCTCAATCATATTGTTCATGGCCTTGAGCAAGGCTTCGGTGAAGTTATGATTTTCAAGGAAGAAGGGGTAGTAGCCGTGTTGCAGATAGTCTTGGAAGTAGTGCCAAGGGTGCACCTTGGGCAATATGGTTTTGAGAATTTGGTCGTGTTCGGAAAGCAGTTGATCGAACGTGTAGGCGTCGAAATTCTCATGTGTTTCGAGGTTGATATATTCGCGGAACGAGAAACCGTGAAGCACGTAGGTGCGGCTAATCGACGAGAGTTCGGTGTCGTCTTCCCCATCACCAGGGTTCACCGAGGTGGTGGCGTAAACAATGCGCAAGTAGGGATATTTGTGGTAGCACTCGCAAAGTTGTTCGCGCCAATTGGCTAGCTTAAACACTTGGTCGATGAGCAACACTTGTCCGCCCTCAGCCATGAAGCGGCCGGCAAAGTCTACAATTCCGTGAGCTTGAAAATAGAAACTGTTAAGGTTAATGTATAGGCACTGACGTAGCCGTACGTCAAAGTTCTCTTTGGCATACTGCAAGAGGAAGGAAGTACGTCCCACGCCGCGAGGGCCTTTTATGCCTATCAAGCGGTAGCTCCAGTCGATGGTGTCCATCAGCGAGCGACGGACGGGTGCGCTGAAATGCTCCATCAAGTAGGCGTGCGATTTGAAAAACGTCTCCATGTATATTATTGTTTCTAGAAATTCAAGGCAAAGGTACAAAGTTGTATTGAAACTTGCAATGCATAGATAGCATTTTTTTGGTGTTTTTTCTTCGCCAATTTTTCTGTATTACTCTACCCTCCCTTGTTATACCGAAATAAAATAAGTTCACCCCCAACCAAACAAAAACCGCACCTCCCCTTGAGCACAAGGGCTGGTGCGGACTATAAAAACTTACAAAATCGTAAATTACTTACAAAGTGTAAGAAACTACAATTCCTTAGGAATGAAAGGGCCGAGTCTTACTTGTTAGAAGTCTCGTTGATGGTGCAGATTGAAACGCGGTTCCAGTCGTCTTCAGAGAACATATTGCCAACGCCTTGACCTTCAGCAGTGATGCGGTTAGCGGCAATCTTATACTTGTTAACGAGGATGGTCTTCACAGCTTCGGCACGAGCCTTAGCAATCTTAGCGTTAACCTCTGCGCTGCCTTCGGGTGAAGCGTAGCCCTTGATGTCAACGGTGCTGTTCTTGTGGTTCTTCAAGAAGGTAGCCACGCGCTCAACGTTGGGGAGCTGAGAAGCGTCAACCACGCTCTTACCTTGACGGAAGGTTACGGTTTGCTCCAAAGAAGCAGTGTTGTTAGTAACGGTCTTAGTTTCTACCACGGGCTTGCGGTTGCGCAAGTCGTTGATAGTTTGTTGCAATTCGCGGTTTTCAGCGTTAGCCTTAGCAAGCTGAGCGTCCTTGTCGCTTACAGAAGCGCGAAGGTCGTTGATCTTAGAGTTCAAACCGTCAACCTCTGCTTGGTCGTAAGCCTTCACCAAAGTCATGTAGTGCTTGCCGTTGTTGTGATTCTTGAAGTGGTAAGTCACACCAGCCAACACTTCGATAGCGCTGTTGTTCACGTTGAACACGGGGTGTTGGTGACCACCGCTTGTGGTGTTGTAAACGATAGAGGGCTTCAAAGCAACCGTCCAAGCCTTAGCTTCGCCAAGGTTGAAATTGAAGTTGAAACCAGCCTTGCCAGTCATGTAGTTATCGTCATTGCAACCACGAGTACCATTGTTGTGGTTGTAGTTGTGTTGCCAACCGAGGCCGAGCACACCTTCTACTTCGAACAAACGGGGAGTGCCGTTGTAACCGCAGAACCAGTTAGAGAAGTTGATCTTACCCAAAAGGCTGAGGTTGTGTTGGTCGAAGATGGTTTGGCTAGGAGTGGTATTGTTGTTAGCCAAATACTGAAGTCCAAAACCTACTACGGGAGTGATTTGCTTGCCGAGCTCTACGCCATAAGTGGCACGAGCGTCCTTGATGAAATCGCTGTGAGTAGTTTTAACAATGCCACCGCCTACGAGGCCGATTGACCAATTGTCGAAAAATTTTGAACCTTGCACACTTTTCTGTGCACCTGCTGTGAGCACCGCTGCGCTCATCAAAGCAATTGTAAATAACTTCTTCATTTTTTTTGAATAAAAGTATATATATTTATTGTATTTGTTTCAATCAACAAACCATATCATCTAATGTCAAGAGCCTTATTTTTGCAAAAACTCCTAACATTCAGGATGCAAAGGTAAACATTTATTTAACACATTCCTAGTAAGACAATGGGAAACTCTACGAATAGGCCAAATTTTCAGAAAAACCGAACTATTCTCTTGGCCAAATCGCCAACAAGGCTTATTTTTGTAGAGTGATAAACGCGCCCCTACCCCACTCTCTTTCAAAGCCTTGCGCCACCCGAATGGCTCAAACCGCTGAGAATGCGAGGTATAGCACTGGGGCAAGTTGCACGAACCAACCATTATAAACCCATAAAAATAACACAAATTCTTCATGGAAAATCAAGAACAAAACGAAGGATTGAAGATTGAGCTTACTCCCGAAGTAGCTGAAGGCACTTATGCCAACCTCGCCATCATCACGCACTCTAGCGCTGAGGTGGTTATGGACTTCATCCGCGTGCTTCCCGGTGTGCCCAAGGCCAACGTGAAGAGCCGCATCATTCTTGCTCCTGAGCACGCTAAGCGCTTGCTCTTCGCTCTGCAAGACAACATTCAAAAGTACGAGAAGACTTTTGGTCCTATCAACATGCCGGGTGCTGCTGAAGAGCCCCAGCAAGGTGGCCGCACAGCCACTCCCTTCGGTGTGCCCGAAGGCAACGCTTAATCTTTAAGCAAAACAAATAAATTTTATCGCTAAGCAAACGGCAAGGTGCAAACTCTTCATTCCTGGAGTTTGTGCTTTGCTTTTTTTGTGCGCTCTCGCGTGCGTGCGCACGCGCGCGCATTCCCTATAACTTTATACAACGCCATTGCTATTGCTTGCACTAATTGCTTGCACTGAGCTGATAATCAACAATTTCAAGAGTGTAAGCAGCAACATAGGTTGCTTACACTTTTACCTACTGGCTTAATAAGAAAAACTAGTGGCTTAATAGAGTGAAACTAGTGGCTTGATAGGAAAAACTAGTG
>CAVKKI010000198.1:0-4643 GCA_963656725.1 Oribacterium sp.
GGGACGATGGATTGTATAAGGCGTTGACGAGCACCTCATCAAGCTATGATCAAACATTCTTGAGTGGTAATAGTTCTATCGTAGCATCGAACACAGAGAGCTATATATCTTGCGACACAAAACCGATTAATAATTTAGTGGTTATCTATTCGAAAGACCCCACTTCGACTGATGAAACTCCCCAAAAGTTTACTCTTTGTGCAAACAACACAGACAATTACGATTTTAAAGCCGACTATAGTTACATCAACCACACAACAGGTGGCTACTCTGTAACCTTCGACGAGCCCGTCACCAGTTTCTCGCTCAATAACAATGCTGATGGAAGCTACAGTTTGCATAACGCACATTTCTATGAACGACCGAGCAAATCGGGTTTTCTCTCTAGCGAAGAAACCGCAGCATTGAGTGAATTGCGTGACCGAGCAAAAACGGTGGGCTATCTCGACGAAGATGAGTTTAACCTATTACAAAGCTATCTTCAAAATGCGGATAGCATAGCTAAAACAGGACGCTTCGTTGACTTTGTTGACTACGACTATGCCACTTTCTATGCAGATTATCCCGCCACAGTGCCCCTCTTGGTGAAAGCCGGCATCGTAAAAGAGCAGAATGGCGAATTGGTGGTAGATTACATCTACAACGAAGGCGATGTAATACCTGCCAACACGGGCGTAATTCTCAAAGGCGATTGCCGTGGTAATGCCTATAGAATGGATGAGGCAACCACCACAACCGATGCCACCTCGCCCGCAGAAAACTTGCTGCATGGCACAATCACTAACTCCTTAACCGAGGTAGATGGTTGCGATCGCTACTACAAACTTTCGTTCGATGCTGAAAGCGACACGAAGTTGGGCTTCTATTGGGGCAACAGTGAGGGTGCCAATCCGTTCTACAACAAGCCCTACAAGGCATTCTTAGCCCTACCCGCTTCAATGAATGCTGTAAAGATGGAAGGCTTTAGTCTGAGCGAACTAGAGAAAGGCACTGTTACGGCTATTGCCGCAAATGAAGCTAACAAACTCGTAGAGAAAGGCATTTACAGCATCGATGGTCGCAAACTCAATGCAACCTCTACTAACAACCTGCCCGCTGGCATTTACATTGTGAATGGCAAGAAGGTGGTGGTGAAGTAAAATTCTCCCTTTAAAACAATAACGTTAAAACAATAACGACTACAAGGGCAGCGGCCGTGTGAAAAGTTAGACCGAGGTCGCTGCCCTTATTCATTTTTACAACTTTACAACCCAAAGATTGAAACAGAATATGAAACAACGAGCATACCATGCACCTCATAGTAGTGTGATAAAATTTGAACTTTGCGATCACCTAATGTTCCTACCCCAATCGCAACAAGGCGGCGACCAAATGTCCGAGAAAATGGAATTTGACGACAACGCGTCTTGGGACAGCAATGAATGGACGGATAACGAAGAATAAAAATTAACAGAAAAGAGATAACGTTTCGTTTTCTCACCCAATCATTCACTCCCATTAACAAGGGCTGGCAAGGTTTCTATGATAGAGAAACCTTGCCAGCCCTTGTTTTTTTGATTTTGTCACAGAATGTGATAGTTGTGTTTCAACCCGCATTGGTAATCATCCCATTCGTTACATAAAAATAATTTTGATCACCTACTTAGAACGCGATAGTTGAGTTTCAACCAACTACCAGTGAAAATCCAAGCCCATTTATCAAAATCTAACTCAACAGCCCAACCTATTAATCTGAGAAATATCACAAAAATTCATAGCAACCGCCCCAAAAATCCCGTCACTCGCCTACTTTTCCCATAAAAACCGCCTAAAAATAATGATTTTTCGTGGCGTTAACTAATTTTACCCCCCGATTGGATTATTAATTATAAATCCCTACTTTTGCGGGCAAGTTAGAACAATTAAGGTTAACACAATAACCTTATACGCCTTTTACAACGAAAGAACTATAACATATTTTCAAACACTATAATCACAATCACAATGAAGAAATTGACATTTCTATTCACCTTACTCCTGTCGCTGATGGGAGTGAGCGCTCAGGCGCAAACTTCGCTGAGCATCTCTGACGAGCCTAGCAATGGAAATTTTGCTGACAACACGCATTGGTATCTCATTAAAGCCGCTGCCCCTGACGGTTTTCACAAAGCGGGCTATTTAAGCACTAATAGCAGTTACTTCCTCTCGAGCGCAGGTTTGCGTCTCGACAACGAAACAGTGCCTACCACCGACGAGGGCCTTTGGTGCTTGGTGGGCAATGAGACAGACGGATACACCATCTATAACAAAGCGGGCGGCACGAGCAAAGTGTTGGGCATTGGAAGCATTGCGCAACTCTATGATGCCGGCACCACAGAGAGTGGCGTAACCACTAAATTCGACTACACTAGCTCCACCTATTCCTCCACCCCCCTTGCCCATTGCGTGAAACTGCATGGCACGACTGGCGCTTGGTGGAACAATTCGAACTTTACAGATGGAACAAACCATTATGCATGTAAATTAGGCACTTGGACCCACAACGACTCAAACACAGGCACTAGCGGCAATGCCTACTATTTCATCCCCTGCGACGACATTAGCAATGCTTCTACTACAGCAGAGAATTGGCTAGCAGGAGCAAATAATTACACACGCTGCTTGGCCACCTACACCGTGTTGAAAACCATTGTGCCAAGCGTAGAAACAGCTTGCGCCACTGAATATGCCGCATTGCAAAACAACATAACAGGCGACAACTGCTATGCCCTAGCCAAAGCAGCCATTAACGCGGTGAGCGGCAAAGCTTTCCGCATTCAGAACGGACGCACCAAGGCTGGACAAACCGCCACTACCAGCACCGTGCTCACCGCCTCAGGCAGCGACGTGTGCATCACCACTACCGCCCAACTCAATAAAGACGCTAACGACCTTTGGAGCTTCAAGGCCAACGACAACGGCTCACTCAAGCTTTATAACCTCAACGCAAAGAAATACATTTCAACCATTTCGTCTAGTTTCAATGCAAGCGACCCCAGCACACAACTTAGCGAAGAGGCTAACGCCATCAATTTCAACCTTTCGGTATGGAACAGCACCTACTTCAACATCATTGACGAAGACGGACACCGCATCAACGGAGAATCTGCCGAATCGGGCAATAACCGTGTGAACAACTGGAGCACTGTGGATAACGGCAATAGCAACATTTGGAAAATCTATGAAGCCACCAGCATTGAAGTGGCCCTCAACGCAGTGAGCGACAACAGCTACGCCACCACCTACCTTCCTCTCGCCGTGAATGGTGTGGAAGGCGCCACCGCTTATGTGGCTAGCGAGCCTGCCGACGGAGAAGTCACCCTCAGCCCCACCACCGGTTTCAATGCCGAGCAGGGCGCAGTGCTTATTGGCGAAAGCAGCAGCACCTTGGCCACCCTTACCTTCGGAGCCAACACCACCACAAGCGCACTCAACGGTTCGTTGCAAGCAGTGAGCATCGACGGCACACAAAGTTCTTACCTCACCTTGGGCCGCAACTCAAGCAACACGAGCGAAGTAGGCTTCTTCCAGCCCACCCTCACCACCATTCCCTGCAACCGCGCCTTCTTCTACGACGAGAGCGGCAATGGCAGCGCTTTAAACATCAACTTTGGCAACGTCACCGCCATCAGCAACGCCACCACGCAACCACAAACCGCAGCTCCCATCTTCGACCTCAGCGGTCGCCGTGTGCTCACCCCCGTCAAGGGCGGCATCTACCTGCAAGGAGGCAAAAAGTTTATGGTGAAATAAGCGTACTTTCCTAACGCACTACAAACAATCACATTCAACAATCTTACACACGCTAAATTAACTGCGATAACAATGAAAAAGAAATATATCGCTCCTATGAGCAACAGCTTTAGCTTCATCGACGCCTTGCAACCGCTTTGCGCCAGCGACAAAAAAATGAATTCCACCCACAACAATAACACTGCCGATGCCTTCTCTAACGAAAGCAATTGGGAAAACAACATGTGGTCGGGCATGGACGAGAAAGAATAATCATCACTTTTTCGCCACCTAGGTTAAGGCACATATAAAAAAGTGTCTACATTCAGACACGAGCAAAGAGCTATGTTTGAGGAACAAAATCCTTGAACATAGCTCTTTTAATTTATCTCGTCTCGAAGAAATTCCTTATATTTGTAATCTGAACTAACGCCGATGTGATTATCTAAGACTGAAAAGACAATGGATGAAGCATTCCTATGGTGGTTGAAAAGAGTAATAAGATAAAATCGGGAACTCAACAAGATATTTCATAGATTGTTGGAATTAATGACATTTATTGTGAAAGATGAAAGAGACAAGAAATATAGCAGATTTATACGCTCTTCTTTCCGAAGGCGAGCATGCCACCTTGGAGTGTAAGAAGGCAACGAAAGGAGTGCCAAGTTCTCTTTGGGACACTTACTCAGCTTTTGCCAATACATATGGCGGAACCATACTATTGGGAGTGGTGGAGCATTTGGACGAACCCGACCGCAGCAAGCGATTCGATGTGATAGGTGTGGAGGATGCGGACAAGATACGCAAGGATTTGTGGAACACGGTTAATAGTCGGGAGAAAGTAAACGTCAACCTGCTTCGTGACGAAGACGTGCAAACGATAGGCATCGACG
>CAVKKI010000199.1:0-534 GCA_963656725.1 Oribacterium sp.
AAAAAAAAAAAAAAGGGAGTTATTTGCGAAACATTTCCCAAAGGAGTGGTTCATGTACAAGAATACACTTCGGTAAAAACGTGGAGCAGCAAATATAGAAAATTCGTCAACAAATTCATACGCAAATCAAATCAAGCGCGTTTGATGACTGATGCTGAAATTGAGAAGTATGGTCCTATCATCCATCATTTTAACCCAAACGTAAAGTTTCGCCCGTAAGAAAAAGGAATATTCCCTCACATGAAAACATAGGCAAAGAGTGAAGAAGCGCATAATTACTTCTTCACTCTTTGCCTTTTTTGCATTTTTGGAACTGTGTCCCTTTCTTTTTTTTACTCAAGTTTCTCCTCGGTGCTGCTCACCACAAAATAGCGGGCGTGGGGACTGCTTAGATAGAGGCCGCAGGTGGAGCTTTGAGGATACATGGCTCCGTTTTCGGTGAGGGTGATGCCGAGGGCTTTGAATTGCAACAAGCGGCTGACGGGAAAGATGAGTTTCTGATTGGGCAGCGAGGGGTAGCCTATGGCGGGACGG
>CAVKKI010000199.1:544-4625 GCA_963656725.1 Oribacterium sp.
GGGCTAAGTCGGCCATAGAGAGCTGCTCGTTGGGAGCGTAACCCCAAAGGCGGGTGCGCACCTCACGGTGCAGCCACTCGCTGGTGGCTTCGGCCAGGCGGTCGCCCACGCTTTGAAGAAGCAGCGAGGCGTATTCGTCTTTGGCCTTCTTCAACGCTTCGAGTTCTTCCACAAACGAGGCGGAAACGGTGACGGCAAACACGCCCACATAGTCCTCGTAAGGGCGAGGGGCAACGAAGTCGCAAAGTGCAAGACAAGGGTCGCCACTCTGCGCGGGGTGCTTCTGTCGAGGGGTGGGCAGTTCCAGGTCGCTGCCGTTCATCGCACCGGGAAGGATGATGCTTGTGGGGGTGCCGTAGGCTGGATAAAAGCCCACTTGCGCTTGCATGGCGTGTCGCTTTTCAATGTCGTCGAGCAGGGCTTCGGCTTCGGCTTGAATGCGCTGTGCTTCGTCGGTGCCGCGGCGCACGCGCCAAAGGTTGTAGAAGTAGATCCAATTAATGAAGGGGCGCACCTCGGCAATAGAGATGTGGGGGAAGGTTTTATAGCCAATGAATGTGGGCTGCGGAAGTGCCTCGTTCGCCCAATCTATTTGCAGGCGATGGGGAGCGTGAGGATGCTCGGCGTGGGGATGATGCTCTGCGTGGGAATGCTCGGTGTGATTGTGGTCGCAACCGCAGGGACAGCCCTTCACGGTGTCGGTGGCTGCGGGAGCAGAGGCTTGATCGAGGAGCTGCTTGGCACGCTTCTTCGCCTCATATTGCCGCACGAGTTCAACTTGGCGCTCAGCGTTTTCTTGAATGAGCTGTTCGCGGTGAGCGCCTTGCAGTTGGATGGCCAGCACGGGGTTTTGCGAAGCGTCTTTTACGTGAAAAACGGGGCCAGCGTAGAGCGGGGCGATTTTGAGCGCCGTGTGGAGTTCGCTAGTGGTGGCGCCGCCAATAAACAAGGGGACGGTGATGCCAGCCTTCGCCATAGCCTCGGCCGTGTGACACATCTCGTCGAGCGAGGGAGTGATTAGGCCGCTCAGGGCCACAAAGTCGACGTGCTCTTCAAGCACAGTCTGCACAATTTGCTCGGCGGGCACCATCACGCCCAAGTCGATCACGTCGAAATTATTGCACCCCAACACCACAGCCACAATGTTTTTGCCAATGTCGTGTACGTCGCCCTTCACCGTGGCCACGAGGTAGCGGCCATTGCTTTGCTCGTTGCTCTGCTTGCTTTTCTCTAGATAGGGCTGCAAAATGGCCACGGCCTTCTTCATGGTGCGGGCCGATTTCACCACTTGCGGCAAAAACATTTTGCCCTCGCCGAAGAGGTCGCCCACGCGCTGCATGCCTTGCATCAATGGGCCTTCGATGATGGCGCCTGGGGCGGGAAATTGCTGCAAAGCCTCCTGGAGGTCGGGCTCAAGGAATTCGTCGTCGCCTGTGCGAAGGGCCGTCATAAGACGCTCGTCGAGGGCGATGGTGGAGCGGTCGACAGTGGGGGCGGCAGTGGCGGTGGCGGGAGCGTTTTTCTTCTCGGCCAAAAGTTTTTCGGCTTGCTCAATGAGCCGGTCGGAGGCCGCGTCGTCCTTATCCAGTATGGCATCTTCAATCACTTGGAGAAGAGGAGCGGGAATGTCGCCATACATCACCTTCGAGGCGGGGTTGACAATGCCCATGTCCATGCCGCGCAACATGCCTTGATAGAGGAACACGGCGTGCATGGCTTCGCGCAAATAGTTGTTGCCGCGGAAGGAGAAGGAGAGGTTGCTCACGCCGCCGCTCACGTGCACTTCGGGCAAGTTCTGAATAATCCACCCAGTGGCGCGAATGAAGTTGAGCCCATAAGCGTTATGCTCGCTCATGCCCGTGGCGATGGTGAGCACGTTGGGGTCGAAAATGATATCGCGCGGAGCGATGCCCACTTGCTCGGTGAGCAACTTATAGGCTCGCTCGCACACCTTGATTTTATGTTCGTAGGTGGCGGCTTGCCCTTGTTCGTCGAAGGCCATCACCACCATTGCAGCGCCATATTCTTTAATGACGCGGGCGTGGGCCAAGAACTTCTCTTCGCCCTCTTTGAGCGAAATGGAGTTGACCACACACTTGCCCTGCACACACTTTAAGGCGGCCTCGATGACGGCGAAGTTGGAGGAATCGATCATCCAGGGAATGCGCGCCACCTCGGGGTCGGAGGCCATGAGGTTGAGAAAGTGTGTCATTTCGGCCGAGGCGTCGAGCATGCCGTCGTCCATGTTGACGTCGAGCAGGGTGGCGCCATCGCGCACTTGTTTGCGGGCAATTCCCAGGGCCTCGTCGTATTGCTTTTCATTAATCAGCCGAAGAAATTTGCGGCTACCGGCCACGTTGCAACGCTCGCCCACATTCATAAACGAGCCTTTCACGGGGGTGAAGCCTTCAAGGCCCGAGAGCCAATCTACTCGTCTCTCGGGGTGACGCTCGCGCGGTGTGCGGCCTTGGGCCATCTGGGCAATGGCGCGGATGTGGTTGGGGGTGGAGCCGCAGCAACCGCCCACAATGTTCACACACTCGTCGTCGATGAAGTGGCTAATGGCCTCGGCCATCATGGCGGGCGTTTCGTTGTAGCAACCCTCTTCGTCGGGCAGGCCGGCATTGGGGTGTGAACTAACGAAATAGGGGGCTTTTTCAGAGAGCGTGCGCAAGTAGGGGCGCATGTCTTCGGCACCGAAAGAGCAGTTTAGGCCCACGCTTAGAATGTCGTCGTCGTGCTGCACGGAGGCCAAGAAAGCCTCGAGCGTTTGTCCTGAGAGCGTGCGTCCGGAAGCGTCGGCAATGGTCACGCTCAGCATGATGGGAATGCGCCGCCCTGTTTGCTGCTTCACGCGACGGGCAGCCACGAGGGCGGCCTTGGTGTTGAGGGTGTCGAAGATGGTTTCGAGCAAAAAGAGGTCGACGCCACCTTCACTCAACACGAGCATCTGCTCTTCATAGGCAGCGCAAAGTTCGTCGAAACTCACGGCACGGTAGGCGGGGTTCTCCACATCGGGCGACATCGAGAGCGTGCGGTTGGTGGGCCCAATGGAGGCGGCCACGAAGCGCGGCTTCTCGGGGGTTAGCTGCGTCATGCGCTGGGCCTCTTCGCGGGCAATGCGAAGGGCGGCTTGGTTCATCTGCTTAACGAAGTCTTCGGTGTGATAGTCGGCTTGTGAGATGCGCTGCGCATTGAACGTGTTACACTCAATGATGTCGGCTCCCGCCTCAAGGTATTGGCGATGAATGCTTCGCAACACGTCAGGGCGCGTCAGGGCGATGAGGTCGTTGTTTCCCTGTAGTTTCACGGGCCAATTGGCAAAAAGGTTTTTCGCCTCGGCGGGGGTGTTTGAGCTTTCGCCCGTGAAGTCTTCCTCGCCAAGGTGAAAGGTTTGTATCATCGTGCCCATCGCTCCGTCGAGAATGAGAATGCGCTGGGCGAGCAGGTTTTCGAAGTAGGAGAAGTCGGGGTTCGCCATAGTCTTTATTTTCAGTAAGCGAGCGTGTTCTGCTTCAGGGGAAGGGAGGTCAGAACACGCTCGGCAAGAGTTGTCGATGTGAGAGAGATGAGAATGAATTTATAAAACATCATCCCTTAAAAGGTGGCCTGCGCAATGCGTTCGGTAGAGAAGGCGGCGTTCATGGTGTAGAAGTGAATTACGGGCACGCCCGCCGCTTTGAGTTCGCGCACTTGCTCAATGCCCCACTCCACGCCCAGGGCTTTTACGTCGTCGTTGCTTTTGCATTTGCCAAACTCTTTAGCCAGCTCTTGCGGAAAGTCGATGTGGAAGGTGCGGGGCAGCATGGTGCAGTGGTTGAGGGTGGTGAGGGGCTTAAGGCCGGGAATGACGGGCACGTGGATGCCCTCTTGGCGCAAGCGCTCCACAAAGGCGAAGTATTTTTTATTGTCGAAAAACATTTGCGTAACGATGCGCTTGGCGCCTAGGGCCACCTTCTGCTTGAGGTGCTCGATGTCGACCTCGAGGTTCATGGCCTCGTCGTGTTTTTCGGGATAGCCAGCCACGCCGAAAGTGAAGGGAGTGGTCAGAGGCTCCATCTGCAATCCGCCCAAAAGGCGC
>CAVKKI010000200.1:0-4604 GCA_963656725.1 Oribacterium sp.
CAAGCACAAGAAATCAGAGTGTACAACAAGGATGGAATGCGAGTAAAGACCTATAAGAAAACGAGTAATAACTCTTATGAGGTAAAAATAGGCAACACCTATTTCCTTGGCGATGGCAAAACTCATGAGGTGGTCGATCTCGGTCTTTCGGTGAAATGGGCCACTTGCAACGTGGGGGCGGAAACAACTGATGATACCGGTTATTATTTTGCTTTTGGAGAAACAAGTCCGAAGACTAGTTATTTTTAAAAAAACTATAAATTGTTGAAAATTAATGATTTTTCTATGGATCTTGAAGTTAATTTGGACTACGACAATGTTCTCAATCCTGAATATGATGCCGCCACTGTAAATTGGGGTTGTGGTTATCGTATGCCTACAATGGAAGAGTTTAATGAGTTGGTAAATAATTGTACATGGGTTTGGGATTCAACTCATAAAGGGTATTTAATTATAGCCTCCAATGGCAATAGCATTTTTCTCCCAGCTGCAGGTTATCGCTCGGATGACACCATTAATAATCTGGAATCGGAAGGCAATTATTGGATTGGTACGTACAACAGGAACTGGTTAACCAACATTTTCTTTGGCTTCAATAGTTCTAGTCATGATGTTCTCACAGAAAATTCTTCTTATCAGATGTGTAATATTGGTATGTCCGTTCGTCCCGTCGCAGTCCCTAAGAACTAGAAAATCATAAATAACTCTGTAGATAATGAGCAGAAGTATAATGCATAACCTATGGATGATAAATTGACGACACAGGTCGTAGAGAAACTATCTGAGCGTGAAATTGAAGAAAAGATTCTTGAGTTTTGCATGGATAGCTCCTACGAGAAGTTGAAAGCTTACTATGAAACGCCTACCACTTGGGAGTTTACGTGTCAGGCTCGAAAAGAAACCAGTCACACACAGTTTCTATCTCATTTTTTTGCAAGTAAGGATTTTTGTAAACACGGTAATAACGGCCCTGTGAAAAACTTGATTCTTCTTTTGTTGAAATGGGCCGGCAGACAATCAGTAGAGTTCGACCGGCAGTTGGCTGAAAGCATCTATTCGCAGAAGTTTGTGATAGAGTCATACCAAGTAAATGCGGAATATCCCATTTGCGTAAAGGAAGGAAAAGATGGTAAGTCCGCTTATGGAGATGGCAACATTGACATTCTTATTCGATGCAAGGCAAAGCTTAACGATGTGGAAAGAAACGTCAACATTGTGATAGAAAACAAGATTTCTTCTCCTGAAACAAAAAAAGGAAACTTATGTCAAACGGATGCCTATTACCAATTCTTTACGGAGGAGGAAGAAATTAAAGACGACATCAACCTTTTTATGTATCTAAAGCCTACCAGCTGCGATTTAGAGGAGATTGAAGAAGCAGAATGCCAGTGTAAGCACTTTATATGGATAAATTATCAAGAACTGCTCGATAACATTCTGCAGCCTGTGTCAGAACAAGAGGGCATATCCTCGGCCTGTCAGTTTATATTGAAGGACTACATCAAAGCCTTAGGCAGACCTTCTGTCGTTAGCAATGACGATTGTGTTACTACAAAAGAAATATCGATTATGGCAACAGAGCAAAAAGAACGGAAATTGTTAATCAGTTTCTTTCAGAACAATGAAGACTTAATTCGAGCAGCCATTAATGCTCTTGGTGATAAACAACTCACAGAAAGTATGAACAATCTCCCTAAATCTGGATGTAAGAGGGTTTATACTATTAACGGAATTGGAAGTTATTCCATGTATGAGGTGTTAGAAAAGTTCATAAAGACCCGACTTGAAGCTTCAGACACGGTGGAAGAAATTAATAAGTTAATCCAAGGTTATGTAGGTGGTAATAGAATCTATCTTAGTGACAATCGCTCAATACCCGTTATCCGTGAAGATTTGCATTACGGAACTATTTCCTTTAATGGTCGTGAGATAAGATATACCAAAGAATGGGCTGGCAGTGAAATAAATCACAATTTCACCAAGTTCAGAATGGGAGTTAGTGAAAGATATAAGGATTTTGTGATTGCACCTGTTGATGTGTACTAAATAAAAACGTTCTTATAATAAACAGAAAAATGAAAAAGATATTCTTTTTATTTGTTTACATTTTGTGTTGCTATTCAGCTTACGCACAAATCAGTATAATTAATGGGTCTACTCTTGTAGCAACCTATGATAGCACCTATAAGGTTGTGATAAAGGGAAACTATTTCCCAGGTGATGGCCAAACGCATGAGGTGGTCGATCTCGGTCTTTCGGTGAAATGGGCCACTTGCAACGTGGGGGCTGAAACACCTTATGATGAGGGTGAATATTTCGCTTGGGGCGAAGCTGCTCGTGATGACGAATATTCATTAGATACTTATAAATATGGATCGGGTAGCGAATTCAGCAAATACAACTCCACAGACTATATAACGGTTCTCGACTGCGAGGAAGATGCTGCCACCGTAAATTGGGGAAATAATTATCGCATGCCCACTTCAACAGAGTTTCAAGAACTAATCGACAAATGTAGTTGGACGTGGGACGCTACAAATAATGGTTACTTGGTAAAAGCTTCTAATGGCAATAGCATCTTCCTTCCGGCTGCAGGATATCGTAAGGCAAATCGCCTCTCCTATAAAGACACGGACGGCTATTATTGGTCGAGTACGCTCTACGCTAACCTTCGCAGTTATGCATATTGCCTCAGCTTCTACGATGAAGGTCATAGCCTCGACACCCATATTTTTCGTTACTATGGACTCCCCATTCGTCCCGTTGCAGAACCCTAAGAGGAGATGTAATAATACGGATTGATAGAATCAACTTATAGCAACAACAGAGACAACTCACATCGACAAGAATGTCGGAGTGAGTTGTCTCTTTTGCGTTGTTTAGGGCTAGTAATTAGTAGTTACCCAAAACTTAAAAATTCACTTTCACACCGCCCATCACAAGCAAACCGGGCTGTTGCACGTTGGCCAAGTCGAAATAGCGGTGGTTGGTTAGGTTGGTGAAATCGGCAAACAGGGCGTAGTGTTTGTCGGTCCACGAAAGTTTGCAGTCGAGCAAGGCGTGCGTGCCATAGTTGTGGAGCTCGTGCGTGTTGGTGCCGTTGTTGTAGAGTTCGTAGTTGCCTTCGCGCTGCTGCAAGCGTAGGGTCCATTGAGCTGCAAGGCGCGACACGATGCGGTGGTTGAGGCGAAGCACTAGTTTGTGGCGCAGATACTCCATGGCGTAGTTCGACTTGTAGTAAACCTCGCCCGCCCGACGGTGCTGATTTATCCAAGCATACGACACGCTCAGTTGCTCAAAAGGCTGGCGCTTGCCCCACCACTCTGTGAGGTTGAGGCGTGCGTCAAGGCCAGCGCCGTAGTTGTCGAGGTCGAACGATGTGGCATAGTATTTCTCATCGTCTGCCGTGCGTCGCACCCAGTCAATCAAGTGGTTACCGCGTTGATAGTGAGCTTTGAGGCGAACGGTGGCAATGCGGCTCACAAAGTCGGCCCCAATGCGGAAGGAGGAGCACTCTTCGGGGCGCAAGCCCACGTTGCCCTCTTGCGTGTCGCTTTTATACCATAGGTCGGTAAACGAGGGCAGACGCAGCGATTTGTTCCACGAGGCATAGAGTTTCCACTCTCTTGAAGGGCGATAGCTTAGGTCGATGCCAGGGTAGAAGCGCACTTTGCGGTCGATGGCGCTGTTGCGTTCAGCCAGTGTGCCGAGCGAGAGTGTCACCCTTCGCCACAAGAAGTTGTGCTCTGCGAAATAAGAAATGTTGGTGCGGTCGTCGCGCTTGGTGTAATATTTTCCCGTTTCGTGAGGAATGCTCACTTGTTGCCCCTCTTGCAAGGTGCGCCCCAGGTTGGTGCTGTAGATGCCCTCCTCGCGCAGTTCTGCACCCACGGCCGTTTTGCCCAGTTTCCATTCCGTCCAAGCGTTTACAGAGGCGGTGTAGACGTCGCCGCGGTGAAAGTTTTCGCCCTTGTCGCTATCTTTTATAAGTTGAAAATGATCCACACTGCGCACCCACGAGAGTTGTGGCACGATGTGTACGCGCCCTTTTGTTTCGGCACGTGCCGAAATGAAATAGCGCTGTGTGGCCTCCCATTGGTTGGGGTAGGCGGCAGAATAGAAGGTGTTGGCGCCAAACTGATTGGCCGTGGCTCCGGCTTGCAGGTCGAAGCTGAAGTCGGTGGCGTTGTAACTGAGTAGCCCGTAACCCTTCCCGCCGTGGAAAGCACTGTTTTTCACGGCTCCGTCAGAGCGTTGATAACTTCCGCTTGCCGTGGTGCTCCAGCCTTTGCCCCATTGCCAAGCTGTGCGAGCCTCGCCGCGCACGGTGCCGTAAGAGCCACCCTCAAGCATCGCCTCCACGTGGGGCGAGTGGGCTGCACTTCGGCTCACCACGTTGATGGCTCCGCTAAAGGCTTGGCTGCCCATCACGCGCGAGGCGGCGCCTTCGAGAATTTCGATGCGCTCAATGTCGGCAATGTTAATGGGAAAATCGGCCGCGTTGTGGCCAGTTTGTGGGTTTACAAGGGGAACGCCGTTAAGAAGCAGGGTGATTTGGTCGTGCGTTCCGCCGTCGATGCTGATGTCCGTTTGAATACCAAACC
>CAVKKI010000201.1:0-4569 GCA_963656725.1 Oribacterium sp.
TTCGCAACTTTCTCCTATTTTCACCGCTGGCAGTAAAGTTAGGCAAGCACTTCAAGACCTCCTCACCCACCCTCATCTCACCCCCGACATTCGCCAATGCTACGAGGCCGAACTTCAGGCGCTCGACACGAGCTATGCCTATCTTTTCGCTCCTTCCGGGAGCGACGCGGCCCGCGTCGACGAAATCATTGAAAATTAGAGGTCAGTGGGGGTGACGCGGCCTGCGTCGGCGCTAGCACGGGCGCAAGAAGTCAAGCAACATTAATCGAAATTTGTTTTTTTACATTAATCTCCATTAATCGTCCATTAATCTCTCATTAATACTTCTTTTTCCAAAAATCTCAAGCAAAAGCATTAATGAATCAATTAATGGCCATTGGCGAACATTAATGTAATAAAGAAAATCAGCGCGCAGCGTGTTCATTAGTGTAATCGACGCGGGCCGCGTCGCCCCCACCGACCTCTAGCACTGCTAAAAACAAGCATTAATTCAAGCATATTCACCCCATTATTTCTCGTGAATATGCCTTCCCCCGCATTTAAATTACTTATGTTAGAGTATAATGTAAACCTCGAAGGCAAAACAGTTCTTGTGACTGGTGCCGCTGGCTTCATCGGAAGCAATCTCGTGAAAAGACTATTCCACGAAGTGAAGCAAATTCACATCATCGGAATCGACTCTATCACAGACTATTACGATGTTGAGATTAAGAAAGAACGTCTGAAAGAAATTAAAGGAAGTTTGAAGGTGATCATAAACCAACAAACCGCCTTGAGAGAAACTGGCATTGAATCGGGTTTCTACCAAGGAGGCAACGGTTCTAGTTGGACGTTCATTCACGCCTCCATTGCCGACAAAGCAGCCGTAGAGAAAATCTTCTCAAAAAATCACATCGCTGTAGTGGTCAACCTTGCCGCCCAAGCTGGCGTGCGCTATAGCATCACCAATCCCGATGCTTACATCCAGAGCAACCTCATCGGCTTCTACAACCTTCTCGAGGCTTGTCGCTACCACGAGGTGGAACATCTGGTCTACGCCTCATCGTCCTCCGTTTACGGCAGCAACAAAAAGGTTCCCTATTCCACCGACGATAAGGTAGACAACCCCGTCTCGCTCTACGCCGCCACGAAGAAGAGCAACGAACTCATGGCGCACGCCTACGCCAAGCTCTACAACATCCCCTCCACGGGCCTCCGCTTCTTCACCGTCTACGGCCCTGCCGGCCGTCCCGACATGGCCTACTTTGGTTTCACTAATAAATTAGTAAAAGGCGAAACCATCCAAATTTTCAACTACGGCCACTGCCAGCGCGACTTCACCTACATCGATGACATCGTAGAGGGGGTGGTGCGCATTATGCAGCACGCTCCCGAGAAGCAGAATGGCGAAGATGGCCTACCCATCCCTCCTTACAAGGTTTACAACATCGGCAATAACCATCCCGAAAACCTCCTCGACTTTGTGACCATCTTGCAAGAGGAACTCATTCGAGCTCAAGTGCTCCCTGCTGACTACAATTTCGAATCTCACAAGAAACTCGTCCCCATGCAGCCTGGCGACGTGCCGGTTACTTATGCTGACACTACACCTTTAGAAAGGGACTTTGGATTTAAGCCTAGCACGAGCCTTAGAGAGGGACTGAGGAGGTTTGCAGAGTGGTATGCGAAATATTACAAAACTGATAATAAATAAGAACCATATACCCCATGAGCATTTTTGCAGGTAAAACCCTAATGATTACCGGTGGCACAGGCTCTTTTGGCAACGCCGTGCTCAACCGCTTTCTCCGCACCGACATCGCAGAGATTCGCATTTTCTCAAGAGATGAAAAGAAACAAGACGACATGCGCCATGAATATCAGGTGAACTACCCCGACGTGGCACACAAAATAAAATTCTTCATCGGCGATGTGCGCAACCTCCAGTCGTGCCGCAACGCCATGCCCGGTGTAGACTACATTTTCCACGCCGCCGCCCTCAAGCAAGTGCCTAGCTGCGAGTTCTTCCCCATGGAGGCCGTACAAACCAATGTCATCGGCACCGACAACGTGCTCACCGCCGCCATCGAAGCCGGTGTGGGCGCCGTCATCTGCCTCTCCACCGACAAAGCCGCCTATCCCATCAATGCCATGGGCATCACCAAGGCCATTGAAGAAAAAATCGCCGTGGCCAAGAGTCGCTACTCGGGCAAAACGAAAATATGCTGCACCCGCTACGGCAACGTAATGTGTTCGCGCGGCTCCGTCATCCCCTTGTGGATTGACCAAATTCGTGGCGGCAACCCCATCACCCTCACCGAACCCAAAATGACTCGTTTCATCATGAGCCTTGAAGAGGCCGTCGACCTCGTGCTTTTCGCCTTCGAACACGGCCAAAACGGCGACATCCTCGTGCAGAAAGCCCCCGCCTGCACCATTCAAACGCAGGCCGAAGCCGTGTGCGAGCTCTTCGGTGGTAAGAAAGAAGAAATCAAAGTCATTGGCATTCGCCACGGTGAGAAGATGTATGAAACCTTGCTCACCAAAGAGGAATGCGCCAAGGCCGAGGACATGGGCAACTTCTATCGCGTGCCCGCCGACAACCGCGGTCTCAACTACGACAAATTCTTCAAAGAGGGAGACACAAAGCGCTCTGAAATTGAAGAATTTAACTCCGACAACACTCGCCGACTCAACCTCGAAGAAACCAAGGCCAAAATCGCAGCACTCGAATATATTCAGAAAGAATTGAGTGGCGAGGGCAACTTCGTGCAGTAGACCACTAGATTGATTAAGGAACCACTAATATGACTAATTTGACGAATTATTTAGCTCGATAACTCATTCGCTTAATTAGTGAGATTTGTGGTTTATAATTAACCGCTAATATGACGAATTTGACGAATTATTTTATTCGAGAAGTTATTCGTTTAATTCGTAAAATTAGTGGTTCAAGAAAAACGTATAATTCGTGGTAAGAATATAAATATGCGTATTCTCGTAACAGGCGCCAAAGGTTTCGTAGGCAAGAACCTTTGCGCTCAACTCAATAACATAAAGCAAGGCAAGGCCCGTTGCTACGGCGATTTAAAGATTGACGAGGTCTACGAATACGACCTCGACTCCACGCCCGAGCAACTCGACGCTTGGTGCCGTGACTGCGACTTCGTGTTTAACCTGGCCGGCGTGAACCGCCCCAAGGACAACGACGAGTTTATGAAAGGCAACTTCGGTTTCGCCTCCACCTTGCTCAACACCCTGAAGCACCACGGCAACAATTGCCCCGTGATGCTCTCCAGTTCACAACAAGCCTCGCTCACTGGCCGTTTCGGCAATAGCGAATATGGCCGCAGCAAGAAGGCGGGCGAAGACCTCTTCTTAGATTATGGCCGCGAAACGGGTGCCAAAGTTTTGGTCTACCGCTTCCCCAACCTTTATGGCAAATGGTGTCGCCCCAACTACAACTCGGCCGTGGCCACCTTCTGCAACAACATAGCCAACGACCTGCCCATCACCGTTAATGACCCGAGCGTAGAACTCGAACTGCTCTACATCGACGACCTCGTAGAAGAGATGATTGCCGCCTTGCAGGGCCACGAGCATCGCTGCGAATTTGAGGGGTTAGAGGTAATCCCGATGAATGAGGCGAACAAGAATGTCATTGTTTCAAAGGACGATTGCAAAAAAGAAAATTCGTCAAATTCGTGTGGTTCGTGGTTTAATAAAGGTGTCGGCCGTTATTGCTATTGCCCCGTCACGCACAAAGCAACACTCGGTGAAATAGTCGACTTGCTTCATCAGTTCGCCGAAATGCCCCAAACGCTGATGATTCCCGAAATCCCCGCCGGCTCTTTCGCCAAGCGCCTTTACAGCACCTTCCTTAGCTATCTGCCCAAGGAAAAAGCCATCTTCGACCTCAAGATGAACGTTGACGCTCGCGGCTCATTCACCGAACTGGTTCACACCCTCAACTGTGGCCAAGTGAGCATCAACATCTCGAAACCTGGCATCACGAAAGGTGAACACTGGCACCACACCAAGTGGGAACAATTCATCGTGGTCAGCGGTCACGGACTCATTCAGCTCCGCAAAGAGGGCACCGACGAAGTGCTGAGCTACGAAGTGAGTGGCGACAAAATCCAATCCGTCATCATGCTCCCCGGCTACACGCACAACATCATCAACCTCTCCGACACGCAAGACCTCGTCACCGTGATGTACTGCAACGAAATCTTCAACCCTAATCGCCCCGACACTTATTTCGACCCGGTTGATACGAAGAAGTAACGAACACGAATATGACTTTACAAATACGGTAATAGAACCACGAATTTTTCGAATTGAACGAATGATTGCTTTTGTTTAATTTGCTAGATTTGTTAAATTTGCGGTAAAAACCGATTATGACTGATTTGTATTGTAAAGATGAGTGTTATAAAATAGTAGGTGCTGCTATGCATGTTTATAATGTGTTAGGGCCAGGCTTTCTAGAACCCGTCTATCAAGAGGCGCTTGAGATAGAACTACGTCGTCGTGGAATCCGCTATGAACGTGAAAAAGAACTTGTTATAGAGTATGAAGGTGTGCAGT
>CAVKKI010000202.1:0-4549 GCA_963656725.1 Oribacterium sp.
GTCCATTTTGTTTGTGAACGAAGGAGCATAGCGGGCTATGTGACTGAGTGAACAAGCAAAATGGGCGAGAAAGAGCACCGAAAGATGACAAAACGTCAAAGAACCGAATTAGTAATTTTAAAGGTGGTAATTTATAGAACCACCCTAAATACTTAAAACCACTTGATGGTGTCTGAAACTTCGCGTGGAATGCCATAATCTTTTTGCAATATAAGGGAATATGCCTTGGGACCTTTTATTCGGAATGAATCAATTGCCATTTTTCTCCCCTTCTCTAGCAATTTCCATTGTTGCTTAACCTGTTGTTTTTTCAAGCTATTTTTTTTCATTACAAAAACTCCAGAAGCATTGACATTGCTCTGTGAATAAATACACTTATGCTTATTTGCTAAGGCTAGCGAAGTATAAGGCCATGTCAACACAGCGGCATCAATTTGATTACCTGAAAGCATCATTGCACGTAGGCGCAAATCATTTATCAAAGGACGATAAACCCTATCTTTATTGCATTTGTTTGCAGTGAGCACACGGTCTAAAAAATCGGCTTCTGACGAGGAGCGAGCTATTCCAACAGTTTTCCCCTCTAACGACTTTACATCGCGTATGCGTAAACGCTCACTAGAAAATATAGCCCATTGAATCGTTCCCTTCCACATAACCTCCAAATTCTTCATTTTATTGCCATAATGAGCAATGCGAGTGGGATCGGCCCATCCACCATCTGCAATTTTCCCCATCAATGTAGTATCACAATCCATTTGTGAGAAGTAAGTAGCGATTTGAAGTTTTAAGCCTAAAGAATCATATATACCCACTCGCTCAGCATAGTATATGGGTAAACAATCTTTATTGGGAACAAGCGCTAAGTGTAAAGCCGTAGAGTCATAACGTTCTGTGCCGAAGTTAAAGGACGTTGTCGAACTTTTATCGCTTCTACAAGATTGGAATACAAGAACCGACATCAGGAGTGTAAAAATGCCTAATGTGAAACCTTTCATTGAAATTGCTTAGAATAAAAATAAATCAAAAAAGTGAGAACGTAAGAAAGTAATACTACGTCCTTACATTCTCACACATTATGTGCTATATTATTATTGGTATATTATCCCTTAATGGCTGCGATACCAGGAAGAACTTTACCTTCGATTGCTTCAAGCAAAGCGCCACCACCTGTTGAGATGTAGGAAACCTTGTCGGCCATGCCAAACTTGTTAATGCAAGCTACAGAGTCACCACCGCCAATGAGCGAGAATGCGCCATTTTCGGTAGCCTTAGCAATGGCCTCAGCAATAGCCTTTGAACCACCTGCGAAATTATCGAATTCGAACACACCTGCAGGGCCGTTCCACAAAATAGTTTTTGCACTTTCAATCACCTCAGCAAAAGCCTTACGTGTTTCAGGACCGGCATCCAAGCCTTCCCAACCTTCAGGAATATCATTAGCAGGGCATACTTGAGTGTTGCAATCGTTTTTAAACTCATCACCTGCGATGCAATCGGTGCCAAGCACAAGGTTTACGCCATTTTCTTTAGCCTTCTTAATTACGTCGAGAGCAACATCGAGTTTGTCGTCCTCGCAAATTGAAACGCCAATCTTACCACCTTGAGCCTTAGCAAAGGTGTAGGTCATACCACCACAAAGAATGAGGTTGTCCACCTTACCGAGTAGGTTTTCAATGATACCAATCTTAGTAGAGACCTTCGAACCACCCATGATTGCAGTGAAGGGGTGCTTAATGTTACTCAACACGTTGTCTACTGCAGTTACTTCTTTTTCCATCAAATAGCCGAGCATCTTGTGGTCAGCGTCAAAGTTGTCAGCAATTACAGCGGTAGAAGCATGCTTGCGGTGAGCAGTACCAAAGGCATCGTTTACATAAATGTCTGCATAAGAAGCCAAGGTCTTAGCAAATTCCTTCTGACGAGTTTTCATCTCAGCCTTAGCCTCGTTGTATTTAGGATCTTCCTTATCGATACCAACAGGCTTACCTTCTTCTTCAGGATAGAAGCGAAGATTCTCGAGTAAAAGCACCTCACCAGGTTGCAAAGCTGCAGCGGCATCTTGAGCCTTTGCGCAATCGGGAGCAAATTGCACCTTCACGCCGAGTTTTTCACTAACAGCATCTACGATTTGTCCGAGCGAGAATTTTTCGTTTACCTTACCCTTGGGCTTTCCCATGTGACTCATAATGATAAGCGAGCCACCATCAGCAAGCACCTTCTTTAAGGTGGGGAGAGCTCCGCGGATTCGGGTGTCATCGGTAATTTTGCCATTCTCATCAAGGGGTACGTTAAAGTCTACACGTACAATCACCTTCTTGCCCTTAAAATCGCAAGTTTCAATAGTCATAACAATTATCTTTTTATGTGGGTTAATTTATTACTTTTTTAATTACGTAGCAAAATTACCACAAAACAATATAAGCACAAAATGAATGGAAGAAAAAATGCAACGCAATCTCAAATGAATCGTTCTTGACCACAGCTTTTTCAATTTACATCATCTGCTTATTACGGTTTTATTTTCTTCATTCATCAATTCTACGAATAAGGCTTGTCGTTTGACTTAAATGCTGAATACAATGGGCGTGCACCAACTGAAGGTAGTGCGTGCACCAACTGAAGGTAGCACGTGCTTCAGTTGGTGCACGCACGAACACCAATTGGTGCACACCGACATGCATTACGGTTTATAGTCTTTTTCAATGCTGGCTCAACACTTCTCTAAACAGAGAAATACAATTCAAGAATAAAGGATTTAGTACTCTCTTCATATTTCGGAGTATATCTTACACACTTCTTCTATGATGGATAAAGGAACGAGGGTATCAATTGGTTCTGAATGCAATATACGTTTCCTTATCATTGTTGAACTTACTTCGAATAGAGGAGCATTAGCTAACAAACGTACATTTCCCTTAAATAGGGAAAGATCTACCTCGTAGCCCGAACGAGGATATACAATAAGAGGTGTAGTGGATAAAATTTCTTGATAATTAGCCCAATGATTAAAGCATTGCCAATTGTCGGCACCAATTAAAAGCGAGAACTCAATGTTGGGATAAATTCGACGCAGCTCTCGCAAGGTATGGTAGGTGAAAGAAGGACGTGGTAAATTAAATTCAAAATTACTTGCCTTTATGGAACATTCTTGCTCTAATGCACGCTGCGCTAATGCATAGCGCACTTGTTCGGGCTTTAGTGAAGAGTTGACTTTTAAAGGGTTTTGTGGCGAAACTAGCAACCACACTTCATCTGCCAAACCATTCGCAATAACCGAACGAGCTAATGCAACATGACCATTATGTATGGGGTTAAATGATCCGCCAAACAAAGTAACTTTCATCACATCAGTCTTGCTCCAGAAATGATTTCACCAGTGCAAGTGCCTCTTGTTGAGCCGTTTGCAAATCGTCATTAATTACGACATGGTCAAAATGAGGAGCATGTGACAATTCGAATTCTGCACGATCCAAGCGCTTTTCAATCACCTCTGCACTATCCGTCCCCCTACCCTCTAATCGAGCACGCAAGGCTTCAATTGAGGGTGGCTGAATAAACAAGCTCATGGCTCGATCGCCATAATGCTTTTTAATGTTCTGTCCGCCTAACACGTCCACATCACACACTACGTTCTCGCCGTTCTGAAGTTGCGCATCCACTTGTTGTTTCAAAGTGCCATAAAAGCGATCGGTGTAAACCTCCTCGTATTCAAGAAAATCGTTGCGACGAATATGCTCGCGAAACTCCTCAGGAGTAAGAAAGAAATACTCCACTCCATTTTGTTCCGTTCCACGCGGTGGACGACTAGTAGCTGACACTGAAAAATGCAAATTAAGTCCTTGATTCATCAAGTAGTTGATAATAGTGCTTTTTCCGCTACCCGAGGGAGCTGAGAATATAATTACCTTCGACATCATGTTTTCTATCTTTGCTACATTACGTTCAACACCTGCTCTTTAATCTGCTCAAGTTCGTCCTTCATCTTCACCACAATATTCTGCATTTCTGCTTGGTTACTTTTCGACCCCGTGGTGTTGATTTCGCGTCCCATTTCCTGAGCAATAAAGCCTAATTTCTTTCCTTGTCCATGACCATTTGCCATTGTTTCGCGGAAATAACGAAGATGGTTGGTTAAGCGTTGTTTTTCTTCGCTGATATCCAATTTCTCTATATAATAAATGAGTTCTTGTTCTAAACGATTCTTGTCGTAATCAACCCCTTTTAATTCAGATAAACGATCCGTGAGACGTTGCTTTATTTTTTCCACACGGGCAGTTTCAAAGGGCTCTATCTCATGCAGATACTTTTCAATGTTATCAATTTTCTCCGTAAACTTATGACTTAAGGCTAAGCCTTCTTGCTTTCGGAAATCGACCAATTTGTCAAGCGATTGATTAATAGCCTGCAGCGCCACACTCCATTCCTCATCGCACAGTTCTTCAGCCACGTTCGTTTGCACAGTTTCCGGTAATCGAAGCACGAGTTCCCAAACATTGGAAGGAACATTAATAGATTGAGACTGACTTATCTGCGCAATCTGCTGCAC
>CAVKKI010000203.1:0-4540 GCA_963656725.1 Oribacterium sp.
ATGTAGACCAAAAGATAGAACACTAAAGCGGTGTGTTGCCTAAGAATTGTGTGTGGTCGAAGCTGATGTTGGTGATGATTGATAGAAGTGGAGTGATGATGTTAGTGCAATCTAATCGTCCGCCTAATCCCACTTCTATCACCGCTATGTCTACCTTTGCATCGGCGAAGTATTTGAAGGCTAAAGCCGTGGTTATTTCGAAAAAAGAGGGAGAGAGGGGTTCGAAGAAAGCGCGTTCCTTTTCGACGAAGTTTACCACATATTCTTTGGAAATCATTTCTCCGTTGATGCGGATGCGTTCTCTAAAATCCAATAGGTGAGGTGAGGTGTAAAGCCCAACGCGCAGACCTGCATGCTGAAGCATTGAGGCTAGAGTATGGGCGCAACTGCCTTTACCGTTCGTGCCAGCGATATGGATGGTTTTGTATTTTGTGTGAGGGTGATGAAAATGCTCATCTAGCTTGTGCGTGTTTGTTAGACCTTCTTTATAGGCAGCTCCACCCACATTTTGAAAGAGGGGAGTGGCTTTGAATAGGTAGTCAATGGTTTCGTCGTAATTCATTATGAACCAATAGTTGAGGGGATAGCTTGATAGGACGTCCCTTTTATTTCACAACAAAATTAGCACAAAAAAGCGAGTTGACAAGCCTTTGGGCTCGACAACTCGTTTGTTTTTTATTTATTGAAGTAATTTCGGAAGGAACGGAATATTTTAGCCTTTATGCTTTCGTTGGGTTGCATGTGAGCATTTCCTTTGAGAGTTTCGATGTGTGCTTTTTCTTCGTTGTTAAGGTTTTCTGGAATGTAAACGCTGATATTCACCACGATGTCTCCTTGTCCACTTCCATAGCCCTTCACCACGGGGAGTCCTTTGCCACGCAAGCGTAGGGCTGTACCAGGTTGTGTGCCTGGTTCAATTTTTATGCGTGCCTTACCTGTGAGGGTGGGTATTTCGACCACGTCACCAAGGGTTGCTTGTGGTACGGTGAGTAAGAGGTTGTAGATGAGATCGGTTTGATCTCGAATAAAATCGGGGTGTGGCGCTTCTTCAATGATGACTTGGATGTCGCCAGGTATGCCGTTGTGTATGGCTGCGTTCCCTTTTCGCGGTACGTTCACAACCATACCTTCGGCCACGCCTGCGGGAATGTTTATTTCTACGATGTCTTCTCCTTTAACGATGCCGCTTCCGTTGCATCGAGCGCATTTATGCTTTATTTCTTTGCCTTCTCCGTGACATGTGGGACAAACTTCTTGTGTCTGCATCATGCCAAAGAGTGATTGTTTGGTGCGCATTACGTAGCCTTGTCCTTGACAAGTGTGGCAGACTTCTGGAGAATGACCTTTTTCGCAGCCGCTACCGTTGCATTCGGGGCAGACTACGTCTTTCTTCATCTTGAATTTTTTGGTTACGCCAGTGGCTATTTCTTCAAGTGTGAGCTTGACCTTCATGCGCATATCTGCTCCTTTGTATTGGCGTGGTTGTGCATAGCCTTGTGCTCCACTGAATCCGCTGAAGCCGTGTCCGCCGAAGATGTCACCAAAGGCACTAAAGATGTCGTTGATGTCCATACCTTGCCCGAATCCACCGCCACCAAAACCTCCAGCTCCGTTTACTCCTTCGGCTCCAAATTGGTCGTAGCGTTTGCGCTTCTCTGGGTCACGTAATACGTCGTAGGCTTCGGCTGCTTGCTTGAATTTTTCTTCTGCTTCTTTATTGCCAGGGTTGCGGTCGGGATGGTATTTTATGGCAACCTTTTTGTAGGCTTTTTTTATTTCGTCGGCAGTGGCATTGCGTTCTACGCCTAATATTTTATAATAATCTTTTTCGTCGGCCATTTTCCTAATTCTTTAAGGTTGATTGTATGCTTTCTCGCGGTGTTTTTGTGGGATGGATGGAGCTTTATTGCGCCACCACCACTTTGGCATGGCGAATCACCTTTTCGTTAAGCAAATATCCAGGTTGCACGCAATCGATGATGTGGTTTTTTTGTTCTTCACTTTGTGCGGGGATGAGGGCTATTGCTTCGTGGTAGTCGGTGTCGAACTCCTTCTCAACGGTTTCCATTTTTTGTAGGCCTTGTGCGGTAAGAGTTTTTTGGAGTTTATTGATGATTAGGCTGATGCCTTCTTTGAGCGTGGCCAAATCATCGTTTTTCTCCATGTCTTTGGCTGCTCTGTCGAGATCGTCGAGGATGGGGAGTAGGGCGGTCAGCACTTTTTCTCCTCCGTTAAGGATGAGTTCTGTCTTCTCTTTTAGCGTGCGTTTGCGATAGTTGTCGAACTCGGCCACTTGACGCAGGTATTTGTCTTTAAGTTGGGCTATTTCGTTATTGGCAACTTCTAGTTTTTGAGCATCGGTGGGTTCTTCGTTCTTTTCTTCTGTAGCTTCTTCAGCCTCATTGGTAGTTTGTGCTTCGGTTGCTTTTTCTATGTCTTCTTGTTGGATGTTTTTTTCTTTTGAATTTTCTTCCATGATTGCATTGTGTAATTATTAAATAAAGAATTGCAAACAATGTGCCATTGAGATATTTTGTAGCGTTGTGTCATAGAAAAAGAACTAATTGAATGGTTCTTTTCGCGTGTGTGTCACGTTTTGTTTCGTTCAATTAGTTCTTTTCGTGATATGTGTGATGCTAGTTTTGGTAGAGTTTTTGTCTGAGTTCTTTCACTCGCTCGTCGTGGATGTAGTCTTCGTAGGTCATTAGTTTATCGATGGTTCCGTTGGGTGTTAATTCGATAATACGGTTGGCCACAGTGTTGATGAATTCGTGGTCGTGACTGGAGAAGAGTATGTTTCCCTTAAATAGCTTGAGATTATTGTTGAATGCCTGAATACTTTCCATGTCGAGGTGGTTGGTCGGAGTGTCTAGAATGAGGCAATTGGCGTTGCGCAACTGCATTCGGGCAATCATGCATCTCATTTTTTCGCCTCCCGATAGCACGCTTACTTTCTTCTGTATGTCTTCGTCTTTAAAAAGCATTCTTCCTAGGAAAGCCTTGAAGTAGACATCGTTGCCCTCTCCGTATTGACTGAGCCAAGTGAGCATATCCATGTCAGTATTAAAGAAAGCGGTGTTATCAAGTGGCAGATAGGCCGTCGTGATGGTGACTCCCCATTTGTATGTGCCACTGGTGGGCTTGGCGTTTCCGTTGATGATTTCGAACAAAGCGGTCATTGCTCGTGGGTCATGGCTAAGGAAAACGATTTTTTCGTCTTTTTCTACGGTGAAATTGAGCTTATCGAAGAGCACGGTACCATCGTCGAGCGTGGCTTTTAAGTCGTTTACTTCCAATATTTGGTTGCCTGGTTCACGTTCCATTTGGAAGATGATGCCAGGATATTTTCGAGTGGAAGGTTTGATCTCTTCCACGTTGAGTTTTTCTAGCATCTTTTTTCGACTCGTTGTTTGTCTGCTTTTTGCTACATTTGCCGAGAAGCGTCGAATGAACTCTTCAAGTTCTTTCTTTTTTTCTTCAGCCTTTTGTTTTTGGTTTTGTGCTTGTCGCAGAGCTAGCTGTGATGATTCGTACCAGAAGGAGTAGTTGCCAGAAAACAGGGTCACTTTTCCGAAGTCGATGTCGACAGTGTGTGTGCAGACTTGATCGAGGAAGTGTCGGTCGTGGCTGACTACGAGCACAGTGTGTTCGAAATTGCCTAAGTATTCTTCAAGCCATTCTACGGTTTCGAGGTCAAGGTCGTTGGTAGGCTCATCGAGTAGCAGGTTGTCGGGTTCGCCAAAGAGAGCTTGCGCTAGCATAACGCGCACTTTTTCTTTACCGCTGAGCTCTGCCATAGTTTTGTTGTGTAGCGCTTCTTTTATGCCTAATCCGCTTAGCAGAGTGGCTGCATCGTTTTCAGCGGTGTATCCCCCCATCTCTGCAAATTTGTCTTCAAGTTCAGCCACTTTTATTCCATCTTCATCTGTGAAGTCGGCTTTCGAATAAAGAGCATTGCGTTCTTGCATGACTTGCCACATGGTGGAGTGTCCCATGAGCACGGTGTCGAGCACGGTGAATTGGTCGTATTTAAAGTGGTCTTGGCTTAGAACGGAGAGTCGTTCGCCTGGTCCCATTTCCACTTTGCCTTTAGTGGGGTCGAGTTCGCCTGAAATGGCTTTGAGTAGGGTGGATTTTCCTGCTCCGTTGGCTCCAATGATGCCATAGATGTTGCCGTTGGTGAACTTCATGTTGACGTCTTGATAGAGGACGCGCTTGCCAAATTGTATGGCTAGATTTGATACCGTTATCATGCTTTTATTGGATTGTATTTTTTGCTGTGTGTTTGCTTCTTGACTGCAAAGTTAGTTATTTTTCGCTAATTATGGAGCTGTGTGCTGAGAGGGTTAGGATGAATGTGGGGTATTGTTTGCAAAATATTTCGCAGTCAGGACTTTGGGCAAGGTTGGGATGAGTTAGAGTTGCTTTTATAAGTGTGGTGGTGAGGGGATATAAGTGAATGTGGTCTTTGAAGGATAAGTCGTGCGTGTTTTGGTGCTTGTAGATGGCTTCTTTGCAGCTCCACAGAGTGGTGTAGAGA
>CAVKKI010000204.1:0-4499 GCA_963656725.1 Oribacterium sp.
AGGAGCACGAGTGCTTGCGTAGTTATGCTTTTGCTCTTTCAGAGCGTGCTTTTCTTCTCAACTGTAACCCAGGGCGCCGCTTCGCTTGCCCTGGGCTAAGTGCATGCATTGGGCTTTCAGCCCGCCGTGATAGACAACCCCTTGTTTTTTCTAAATAGAAATGCTTTTGATTTCTGATTAGTCGGAAAAACAAAGGGGTGGCTTTTGTTGTCGAGCTTGCCCTGGGCTAGGTGCATGCATTGCGCTTTCAGCCCGCTGTAATAGACAACCCTTTGTTTTTCCTGTTAATCAGAAATCAAAACATTTCTTTTCCAGAAAAAACAAAGGGTTGTATATTATTAACGAGATTGTCGTTATAAATTCCCGTTATTCTTTATTATTAATTAGGAATCGTCACAGTGTTAAACGAACTCACATCGGGCGTGGTGTGTTGGTCGTGAATAATCTGCACCAATTCTTTCACCACATCGGGATGTTCGGCCGAAACGTCAGTGTCTTCATGAATATCGGTGGCAAGGTTGAAGAGCTTGCATTTGCCACCCTCTACATAAAGTTTCCAATCGCCCTTGCGCACACCCATTTGGTTCGTTTCGTGAAACTCCCAATAAAGAAAGTCGTGTTCCTTTTGCTCCGAGTCGTTACCAAGGAGTGTGGGAGCGAATGAGATACCATCAAAATAGTCGTTGGCTAGACGCTTGTTAGAAAATGCTTTTACGTAATCCTCCTGTCCAATCAAGTCGCAGAAAGTGGGCATAATGTCGTAAAAAGCCAACTGATGATCGTTGACCGTGCCCGCCTTTACGTGACCAGGCCAGCGCACGATGAAGGGAATGCGGATGCCGCCTTCATGACACGAGCGCTTCTTGCCTTGCAACTTGCCGTCGCGACCAAAGAAATCGGGATCGCCACCGCCTTCCTCGTGAGGACCATTGTCTGACGAGAAGATGAGGATGGTGTTGTCGTCTAATCCCTTCTCTTTGAGTTTGGCCATAATCTCGCCCACATAAGCGTCGAGGCGAGTGATCATAGCGGCAAACTGAGCGTGGGTGTTCACCGTGGCGTGGTAGCGGTCGGTGCCGGCGAAAGTTTTGTCGTTGCAGAACTTGCCGTAGTAAGCCTTCAAGATGGAGTCGTTGGGCTGATAAAGTTCTGCGTGGGGCAAGGTGTAGGTGAAGAATCCATAGAAGGGTTTATCCTTCGTCTGCAGGTCGAGCCAGTCCATTGCCTCTTGGTGAATCATGTCGCCCGAGTATTGTGTGCGCTTTGCATAATCGGCCGCCGTGCAACCATCGGCATATTTCACATTCTCGTCCATCGTGATGCGAATCACATCGGTGTCGCCACGGCGAGGACTGTAACGATTTAAGAAGTTGGGGAAGTAACGGTGAGCCATGTATTGGCAAATGTAGCCATAATATTCGTCGATGCCCCTTGTTTTCGGGGTGGAAACCGAACCTTCATAGCCACCAGCCCATTTGCCGAACATACCCGTGGTGTAGCCATTGGCCTTCATAATTTCGGGCAAAATAACGTGAGCCGTGTCGTAGGGCTCTTGGCCCACACGGTCGGGTTCGGAGGTCACGCCATAGGTCACCGAGGGACGGCCCGTCCAATATTCCTTGTTGCCACGCACGTGGGTGTGACCCGTGTGCTGACCCGTCATGAGTGTGGCGCGCGAAGGGGCGCTCACGGGGCTGCCCGCATAGGCTTGCGTAAAGCGCATGCCCTCGTTGGCCATTTGGTCGATGTTGGGGGTGGAGATATAGGGCTGACCATAGCAACCGAGGTCGCCATAGCCCATGTCGTCGCAAAGGATGAACAAAATGTTGGGTTTGCTGCTTTGTTGTGCTTGTGCGCTTGCACCCAAAAGTGCCGCACCGCCCAATAGCAAATGCTTCGTTATTGTCATAATTAACGTGTAAGTGGATTGTCTTTTTTGAATTGTCTTAAAGAAAAGGAATTAGCGTGCACACCTTATATATAATATAGGTGTAGCTCTTTGGCTATTTCACCCTTTTCCGTCCTTTCTGAATGTAGACGCCTTTATGCGTTTCGGCCTTCACTCGCTTTCCGTCTACGCCATAAGCTGCGGCAGAGTGACAAGCGGCCTCTTCAGTGGACTTTGCTGCATGATCAATGGCCGTGGTTTGGTCTTTCTTCACCACGAAGAGTTGGAAGTCGTAGGTGGTGCCGTGCACATCGTCTTCGGCATCGTCCATCGCATTGTCGGTGATGCGCACACGCATGCGCTGCTTACCCACGGTAGCGGTGTCGGGCACTTCAATTTCGGCCAATCCGTTGGCTTCGTTCAAGAACTCTTTCTTGGCTTCGAAAATGCCGTCTTTGTTCCAATCGAAATAGGCCGTCACGGTGTAGTCCTTGCCCAAAGAGGCGGCTTCATAACTAAGGTTAAACTGTCCGCCTTGCACCACCTCGGCCGAGTCGGTGCGCACCATGGTGTAGTAGCTAGAAGGCTTGGCCGTGGCGCTATAGTCAAGGCTATTAGGCACATTGGTCTCCGAACCAGTCACGCTGAGCGCTTGCAAATAGCCATCGCCCAAATCGCCGCAGGGCAAGAGGTAGATGCCGAGTTTTTTGCTATACTCCGAGCGCTCTATAGGGGCGGGCGCTTCATAGTCGTAAGCACTTTCAACAATGTCCCAATAAGAATTACCACGGTTGAAACGAATGTGGTAAGCCACCACCTTGCCCGTGCTTTCTTGGAAGTTCAAGCCCAACGTGCCATCCGCACTGGTGTCGATGGTTTGGTCGGTGCTACACATATAATAATAGCCCTTAGGGGCAGCGCCGCTGGTGGTGTTGGCTTTAATTTCAAACTCCACGGGTGTGGTGCCCAATTTAATTTGGCCATTCTCGCCCACGGCTTTCGAACTCTGCACGTAGCGTTTCGAAGTGACATTTTGAATGTAGTAGCAATTGGCCGTGGCCGTAGGCACAAACTGCCAATATTGCTTCTGCGTGTTGGTTTTGGGCGAGGCGTAAACCAAGCCGTTGTTTTCGTAGATGTAGGAGTTGGCATTGTTGAAACGATGAATCACATACACCTTGCCCTCCACGGGGAAGATGTGGTCGTCGTCGGCCCAACCCACGGCCGTGCAGGCCAAGGTCAGCGCTCCCATCATTAAAAGTCGAGGTGTTATCATATATCAGATAGTTTTGTATTTTTTCTCTAACAGAAAAGCGCACAAACTTTTACACTAGGCGCTTATCCTCTTGCAAAGATACGAAACAATCGCGTATGATGCAACAAATAAAACGCCTCATCAAGCCGTTTCTTCACTCTTTCGAGCAAAACGAAAAAGAATTGAGTGAAACGTTTGCTAACTCGACAAAGAATTGCTAAATTTGCGAGAAATCTGATGGTTGCGCGCCACCTAGCTCGCAGCGGCTTCGCTTTGCGACCTTTTTGAGGAGCAAAGCTTGAGCCAGATTAATTGAGAAACATCAAACATAAACAACCCTTTTATAATAAATCAACATCATGAGAGTTATCATCGAACCCAACTACGACCAGCTTTCTAACTGGGCTGCAGAGTATGTAATCAGCAAAATCAACGCTGCCAACCCTACTGCCGAGAAGCCTTTCGTGTTGGGCTTGCCCACGGGCTCTTCACCCATTGGCATGTATAAAGCTTTGGTTAAGGCCAACAAAGAAGGTCGCGTTAGCTTCAAGCACGTGCTCACCTTCAACATGGACGAATATGTAGGTCTGCCCGAGTCGCACCCCGAAAGCTACCACTCATTCATGGCCACCAACCTCTTCAACCACATCGATTGCCCCAAAGAGAACATTCACATTCTCAACGGCAACGCTGAAGACTTGGCTGCCGAGTGCGCTCACTACGAACAAATGATTAAAGACGCTGGTGGCATCGACCTCTTCATCGGCGGCATCGGCCCCGACGGTCACATCGCCTTCAACGAACCGGGTAGCTCACTCACCAGCCGCACTCGTCAGAAGACGTTGACCACCGACACTCGCGTGGCTAACTCTCGCTTCTTCGGCGGCAAGCCCGAAGACGTGCCTGCTACTGCTCTCACCGTAGGCGTTGGCACCGTAATGTCAGCTAAGGAAGTGCTCATTCTTTGCAACGGCCACAACAAGGGTCGCGCACTGCAAGCTGCCATCGAAGGCCCCGTTACTCAAATGTGGACCATCTCCGTGCTGCAGATGCACGAGCACGGCATCATCGTTTGCGATGAAGCTGCTTGCGAAAACATCACTCATGGCACCTACAAGTATTTTAAGGATATTGAGAAAGATAATCTCTAATTCTTAAAGCCGATTTTTATAGAATAAAGCTCTGAAACGTGTGTTCACACATTTCAGAGCTTTTTTATTAGCGGCACAAGCACTTGGGGGGCGACGCGTCCCGCGTCGGGGCAAGCGGAAACGCAAAAGGAATTTGTTAAAAATCAGATTACTAAAGTTTCCCACCCCCAGAATTAAAGCTTAAAATCCCCTGTTTTTGGTTTCG
>CAVKKI010000205.1:0-4477 GCA_963656725.1 Oribacterium sp.
ATTCATCCTATTTTGTGGTAAAAACACCACAAATTACAGAGATATTTGCGGTAAATCCACCACAAATCGTCAAGAAAGGACTATTATTTTCGGAAAGAAGGAAAGAGAGTGGCCCTCAACAGGCATTTACATTTGTAAGATTATTAAGCCCAATGATTAACTAATTGACAACATTCTTTAATAATCAGCGTTAAATTCTTAACTTTGCACCCGCAAAAACAAACTTTATTTAAGCGAAGCTAAGAAAAAGCCACCGTTTTTTTGCGATGTGGTTAGTCCCCGAAGTGCTTCGTCAAATCACACTTAACACCTCACACGTTAATGGGTCATTCAACCTTTGCGCCGCGATTGTTTAGCGAACTGCGGCACTACAACAAAGAGAAGTTTGCTGCCGACCTCATGGCAGGACTTATTGTGGGCATCGTAGCCCTTCCCCTCGCCATTGCCTTTGGCATTGCTTCAGGCGTTTCGCCCTCACAGGGCATTCTCACCGCCATCATCGGTGGTTTTATTGTTTCAGCACTAGGCGGCAGCCGAGTGCAAATTGGCGGCCCTACGGGTGCTTTCATCGTAATTATTTATGGCATTGTCAGCAATCCGCAACTAGGACTTTCGGGCTTAATGCTCGCCACCATGCTAGCGGGTATCTTCTTGATTTTGCTGGGTGTTTGCCGACTGGGTACGATTATCAAGTTCATCCCCTACCCCATTGTGGTGGGCTTCACTAGCGGTATTGCCGTCACCATTTTCACCACTCAGATTAAAGACCTTTTTGGCCTCACCATTGAGGGCAAAATGCCGGGCGACTTCCTTTCGAAATGGGGCGTTTATTTCCAAAACTTCGCCACCATCGACTGGGTCACCACTGCCGTGGGCATTGTGAGCATTCTGCTCATCATTGCCACGCCCAAGGTGTCGAAAAAAATCCCAGGCTCGCTCGTAGCCATCATCGTGATGACCGTAGGTGGCTATTTCCTAAATGCCTACACCGACTATCACGTCACCACCATTGGCGACCAATTTGGCGAAATCAAAGCAAGCATACCGCCCTTGCAAGTGCCCAATTTGAGTTGGGAGAACGTGAAGGGACTTTTCCCTACGGCTATGGTTATTGCCGTGTTGGGTGCCATTGAGTCGCTGCTCTCGGCCACGGTGGCCGACGGTGTGTGTGGCGACCATCACAACTCTAACCAAGAACTCATTGGCCAAGGTGTGGCCAACCTTTGCACGCCCCTCTTCGGCGGCATTCCCTGCACGGGTGCCATTGCCCGCACCATGACCAACATCAACAACGGCGGACGCACCCCCGTGGCAGGCATTGTTCACGCAGCCGTGTTGCTCGTCATTTTCTTGGTGTTGATGCCCTTGGCTGCCTACATTCCCATGTCGTGCTTGGCCGGTGTGTTGGTCATTGTGTCGTATAACATGAGCGGTTGGCGCACCTTCCTTCAGTTAATGAAAAATCCGAAGAGCGACGTCATCGTACTGCTCATCACCTTCTTCCTCACTGTTATTTTCGACCTCACCGTGGCCATCGAGGTGGGCTTGCTCATTGCCTGCTTGCTCTTTATGAAGCGCATGGCAGAGTCAACACAAATCAAGGTGATTGCCGACGAAATTGACCCGAACGACGAAACCGACGCTGAGGTTCACGAAGAGCACCTCATCATTCCCAAGGGTGTGGAGGTTTACGAAATCAACGGCCCCTACTTCTTTGGCATCGCCAATAAGTTTGAGGAACTCATGGCGGCGATGGAAGACCATCCCAAGGTGCGCGTCATTCGCATGCGCCGTGTGCCCTTCATCGACTCTACGGGCATTCACAACTTGCAAAACCTCTGCGAAATGAGCCACCGCGAGGGCACGCACATTGTGCTTTCGGGTGTCACCCCCAACGTCTACAGCGTGCTCGAGCACAACGGTTTCTGTCACCTTCTTGGCAAAGACCACATCTGCCCCAACATCAACGTGGCTCTGGAGCGCGCAGCTAGCATCATGAAACGGAAAATCGACTAACTTTCTGCTAGCACACCTATATTATTATATAACGACAATAGAGATAATCGAAACAACAAAAGCCTTCTCAATAGGAGGGTTGTTTCAATTGTCTCTATTGTCGTTTTACATTAAGGAAGATGCAAAATCACCCGCCACAGCGTTGCCCCGCTCATTGTTAATGAGTAATTTTGCAAAGAATTTACACAATAACATATCACACACATTCATGAAAAAGTTATTCACCCTCTGCGCCGCCCTGCTCTTTAGCCTCGGCGCAGCACATGCCGACGAGGGCATGTGGTTGCTCAAACTCATGAAGCAGCAACACCTAGAAGACTCGCTCAAGAAGGCCGGACTGCAACTGCCCCCCGAGGCGCTCTATAGCGAGACCTCCTCGTCGTTGCGCGAATGCATCGGCATTTTTGGTGGAGGTTGCACGGGCGAACTCGTCAGCGCCGACGGCCTCGTGCTCACCAACCACCACTGCGGTTTTAGCTACGTACACGAAATGAGTGCCATTGGCCACGACTACATGAAGGACGGCTATTTTGCCCACAGCCGCAGCGAGGAACTACGCACTCCCGCCGAACTCACCTTCACCTTCGTGTTGCGCATCACCGACGTTACCAACGAGGTAAACGCTGAAGCGAAAAAGAAGAAGGCCGACGAATATACTCGCCAAAGCATCGGCTTCCTCACCCCGCTGGCTGAGAAGATGCTGAAGAAGAGCGACTTAGCCAAGAAGAAAGGCGTGAAAGCCCGCATTGTGCCCTATTTTGGCGGCAACCAATTCTACATTTTCTACGAACAAGTTTATCAAGACGTGCGCCTCGTGGCCAACCCTCCCTACAACATTGGTCAATTTGGCGGCAACACCGACAACTGGATGTGGCCTCGCCACAATGCCGACTTCTGCATGTTCCGCATCTATGCCGACGCAAACGGCGACCCTGCTCCCTATAGCGAAAGCAATGTGCCCTTAAAGGTGAATAAATACTTGCCCATCTCGCTCAAAGGCATGAACGAAGGCGACTACACTATGGTGATGGGCTTCCCCGGCACCACCTCGCGCTATCTCACCGCCTCTGAAGTGGCCCTTCGCTGCGGCAGCACCAACGCGCCCATCATCACAGCCGGCAACCCGCTGCTCGTTTACTACAAAACGTTGATGGACCAAAGCGACGAGAAGCGTCTGTTGCTCGAAGATGAATACATGATGTGGGGCAACACCATCAAAAACTTTGGCGGCATGAACGAGGCCGTTGAGAAGGAACACCTTATCGACGAGAAGAAGGCTGAAGAAAACCAGTTCCGCCAATTCGCCAAGCAGAGCGGCAAAGCCGAATATCAAAACATCATTGAGCGCATCGACACCCTCTGCAAGCAATATGCCGACACCGTCTACGACAACACGCTCTATCGCATCGCCCTTCAAGACCAAAGTCTGTGGATGCGTCCCTCGCTCGTAGAGAACTTTGAAAAAGCGGTGAAGAGCGGCAAGGAAAAAGATATTGAGAAGGCAAAGCAAGCCATTCGGGCCTACGTTGAAGGCATTAAAGGCGTGAACCTCGACATCGACAAGGGAAAAGTAAAATTACTCACCCCCTACTTCCTCAGCAATCACAAAACAAGCCTCGTGCCCAGCTACCTCGAGAAAGGTAAAGATTGGCAGAGCTACATCGACAACGTTTATGCCAACACCCTCTTCACCGACAGCACGAAGTTAGCCAACGCCCTAGCCAACAACGATGTGGAAGCGCTGAAAAACGACCCGCTCGTAAAGCAATGCCAAGCGCTCATCGACTACACCGAACCTTTAGTAAAAAGTTTGGGTCGTTACAACACAGAGCGCCGCACACTCGACAAAATCTACGTGCGCGGCCTCTGCGAAATGTACGACTGGGCCAAAGCCCCCGATGCCAACTTCACCTTGCGCATGACCTATGGCCATGTGAAAGACCTCGTGCCTCGCGACGGTGTTCACTACAATTGGCGCACCGTGCTCGACGGCATGTTTGAGAAGGAGAGCAAAACCGAGAGCGACTATTTCATCAACGAAAAACTCCGTTCGCTCTACCAAACCAAGGACTTTGGACGCTATGCTCGCGAAGATGGCAAACTGCCCACTTGCTTCCTTTCAAACAACGACATCACCGGTGGCAACTCGGGTTCGGGTGTGCTTAATGCCAAGGGCGAACTCATTGGCCTTGCCTTCGATGGCAACATCGAAAGCCTTTCGAGCGACCTCAAGTTCAACCCCACCCTGCAACGTTGCATCAACGTCGACATTCGCTACGTGCTCTTTATCATCGACAAATTTGGCGACAGCACCTATGTGCTCGATGAACTCGATTTGCGATAAATTCGATTGAATAAGTAACCAATCAAAATTATTTAATATTAACGACAATAGAGACAACATTCTTAATTAGGGCGGGCTGAAAGCCCAATGTATGCACCTAGCCCAGGGCAAGCGAAG
>CAVKKI010000206.1:0-4437 GCA_963656725.1 Oribacterium sp.
AGGTTTCTACTACCAGCCCCCATTCTATAAAGAATTAAAGGACACTACTCTTACAAATGGATTAGCCACCGTAAAACTAAACAAAAACATTAAGTCACAAAGATCTATCCATTTCGTGTTAGGAGCAGACTACACATTCAAAGTTGCCGACCGACCATTTAAATTCACTGCCGAAGCCTACTATAAGGCACTATCTCATCTCATTCCATACACTGTGGACAACGTGCGTGTGGTTTATTATGGTCGAAACGAATCGACCGGCTATGCCACAGGAATTGATTTTAAACTCTATGGTGAATTCGTTCCAGGCACAGACTCTTGGCTAACCTTTTCACTGATGCGCACCAAGGAGAAAATCGGCAATTTGTGGATACCACGCCCCACTGATCAATTATATAATGTATCACTCTACTTCACAGATTATTTTCCAGGAACTACACGATGGCGTTTCACGCTCAAAGCCGCCTTTGCTGATGGTTTGCCATTCGGACCACCCCGAAGTGATAAATCAAAGCAAACACTCCGCGCTCCAGCCTATAAGCGTGTTGACATCGGCATGAGCTATCGTCTACTACGAAACGAAGATCATCACATACAACATGGTTTTGGACGATTCTTTAAAAACATATGGTTAGGCATTGACTGTTTTAATCTTCTTGGTATTGACAATGTCAACTCCTACTATTGGGTAACTGACATAACCAACACACAATACGCAGTGCCTAACTACTTAACGGGGCGACAATTAAATGCCCGTATTTCCTTCGATTTCTAAAATTCACTTTATAAAGCGCTAATCTTAAAAGCAAAAGATTGGCGCTTTTATTCGTTTATACATATATATATAGAGAGAGGGGTGGGGGAAGACTACGTTCTTTAGAATTTTATACCCACCATCTGTCTAGAACTGCAAATTATTTTTAGATCGAAATTGACTTGGTGTCACCCCTACTTGTCTTTTGAAATAGCGTGTAAAGAAAGATTGGTCTGGAAAGTGCAATTGATTGGCAATCAACTGCAAACTATCGTTGGTAGTACAAAGTCGTATTTTTATTTCTTGTACACAATGACAATCAATAAAACTCTTCGCACTTCGCCCAGTTTGATTTCGAACTATCGATTGCAAATAACGTGGAGTAATACATAATAGATTGGCATAGAAGCAGACTTCACGGTGTTTCGCTGCATATTGATGAATCAACGATAAATACTTCATAAAATATTCCTCTTGACTACTAACATTCTCTTTCCTTCGTTGCTCAAACATTGTTTTTGTACGATCATACAATTCCAAGACGAAACATTGCACCATGTTCTTGGCTATTTGTAAACGATGTTCACCCACACTATACATAAGCGTGTGCTGTACTCCCTTCATCAAGTGATACAAAAAATCTACATCTTCTATATTCACATCAGCCACGGGGAACTCCTTAAGAAAAGAGAAAAATGTTGGTTCAAGGTGAGAAGTTAACTCTTCCGCTATCTCGTGTGAAAAAAATATGCACGAAACTCGAAAATCATTGGAACTATAAACCTGACGCAAATTACCTAATGGAACAATGAATAATATACGATTGGGAAGTAACTCATAAGAAACAAAATCAATCTCAATTTTTGCCCTTCCACTGTGAACCATAAACAAAGCGGCTCTTTCTAACCTTATAAATTCACTGTTCGTATAATTAACAGTTGAATTGAGCAGCACTTCTATTCCTAATTCTTCTGTTTTCATTGATTAGTATTATTTCGAGAGTCATTAATTCACAATTAATATTTGCTTAGGAACTAATAACAATACACCGTTTCTATCATGCAAATTTAATTAATATCACCATTTCATCAAAAAAAGGACTTCTAATTTTACACAAAGAATGAAGAATGCTCTATAGTTCCGTTTTTGAAAAATATCGAACACGTATAGTCAAGCATTTTATAGCACTAGCTGGCTACCTTTGCACCCGATTAAACAAGAATTGAACAGAATGAAATTAGTAACTATGTTGCTACGCTTAACACTATGTTTATGCGTAGTTTGCTGCATCGAATCATGCAAGCAAAAGAAACAAGAAGAAACTGAGGCCACATCATTTAAAACAATGAAAGTGGAACGTAAAGACCTTACCCTTACTTCATCCTACTCCGCCTCAATTCAAGGCCGTCAAGACATCGACATTTTTCCACAAGTGTCGGGAAAGATTCAACGTCTTTGCGTGAAAGAGGGTGACAAGGTAAACAAGGGGCAATTACTTTTTGTGATTGATCAAGTGCCCTATCGCGCTGCGTTAGCCACAGCCCTAGCCAATGAGCAGCAAGCCAAATCAAATTGCAATAATGCGAAAATTACCTATGAAAGCAATCAAGAACTTTACGAACAAAAGGTTATCTCAGCATTTACACTTGAGACAAGCAAAAATAGCTACTATACAGCCAAAGCTCAGGTTGCTCAAACAGCAGCCCAAGTGATAGATGCAAGAAACAATCTTTCATATACTGAAGTGCGCAGCCCATCAAATGGAGTTGTGGGCGTACTTCCCTATCGCGTGGGTACGCTAGTAAGCCCCACAATGCCCCAACCGCTCACCACTGTGTCAGACAATTCACAAATGTATGTTTACTTCTCAATGACCGAGAAACAGTTACTTAATATGATTCGCCAATATGGCACGAAAGACGAAGCCATTAAACGCATGCCTGCCATTTCTCTACAATTAGGTGATCAGGCCCTCTATTCCCATAAAGGAAAACTAGAAAGTATTAGTGGAGTAATCGATCAACAAACAGGTACAGTAAGTCTGCGTGCAACCTTTGAGAATCCAGAGCGTTTACTCAATAGTGGCGGTTCTGGTAACATTCTCATTCCCACAGAAAGGAAGGGCTCAATTATCATTCCGCAAACAGCCACTGTGCAACAACAAGATAAGCATATCGTATATAAAGTAATTAATAAAAAAGCTGTAGCCCAATTAATTACAGTGGAAGACCTCAACGATGGATCAAACTACATCGTAACAAATGGCCTAAACGTGGGTGACGAAATTGTAGCTGATGGTGCAGGCATGGTACACGAGGGAGACATTGTTAATACAAAATAGCACACGAATTTATGAAAGGCAATATATTTATTAAAAGGCCAGTTATGGCTATATGTACCGCCATATTGATTGTTATGGTTGGTGCAATATCTCTTTTCGAATTACCAGTGGAACAATACCCCGATATTGCCCCACCCACCGTCATGGTATCAGCAACCTACACTGGTGCCGATGCCGATGCGGTTATGAAGAGTGTAATCATGCCATTAGAAGAAAGCATCAATGGTGTAGAGGACATGATGTATATCACCTCTACGGCAACCAACTCTGGATCGGCCGAAATAAAGGTCTACTTCAAACAAGGCACTGACCCTGACATGGCTACTGTCAACGTGCAAAATCGTGTATCGAAAGCACAAGGTCTACTGCCTTCAGAAGTCACAAAAATTGGCGTTACAACGCAGAAACAGCAAAGCAGTTTCTTGCAGATTGGAACCTTGGTTAGTGAAGACGGGAAATATGATGAAACCTTTTTGGCTAATTACCTCGACATCAGCGTTATCCCAGAAATCAAACGTATCAATGGTGTAGGCGAAGTGGTTGAATTGGGTGACACATACAGCATGCGAATATGGTTGAAGCCCAATGTAATGGCACAATACAATCTTCAACCCTCTGATATAACCTCCGTATTGGGTGAACAAAATATTGAAGCGCCAACAGGGTCACTGGGTTCAGAGTCGGCCAATGCTTTTCAATACACAATGAAATACCATGGTCGTCTGAAAAACGTAGCAGAATTTGAAAATATGGTCATCCGTTCTAATGCAGATGGTTCCGTACTCAAACTTAAAGATATTGCTACTGTTGAATTAGGACGTTTGTCATATAGTTATCGAAGCAATGTAGACAAAAAGCCTGGTGTTACATTCCTTACGTTCCAAGTAGCAGGAGCTAATGCTACAGAAGTGAATCAACAAATCACGGAAAAGCTAAATGAAATGTCGAAGGCATTACCTAAGGGATGTAAGTTTGTGCAAATGCAAAGTTCTAACGACTTTCTCTTCGCCTCAATTCACAACGTGGTTGAAACTCTTATCATCGCTATAATTTTAGTGATACTTGTCGTATACTTTTTCCTTCAAGATTTCAAGAGCACGCTAATTCCATCTATCTCTATCATTGTGAGCCTTGTCGGCACATTTGCATGTTTACAGATTGCGGGGTTCAGCATCAACATTCTTACACTTTTCGCTCTAGTACTTGCCATTGGCACCGTAGTTGATGATGCCATTGTTGTGGTAGAAGCCGTACAAGCTAAGTTCGACGTTGGATACACCTCACCCTACATCGCCACAAAAGATGCTATGCACGATATCAGCATGGCCGTAGTTTCATGTAC
>CAVKKI010000207.1:0-4418 GCA_963656725.1 Oribacterium sp.
GTGGCTTGATAGGAAAAACTAGTGGCTTAAGTGTGCTTCACTAGTGGCTTAATAGAAAAAACTAGTGGCTTGATAGGAAAAAGCAAAAAGCGAAACCTAAAAAAGAGATAGTAATAGAGGGGTATTTACACCTACATCCCATCCATTATCCACCCAACAAACCGTGCAAGCAACCCCAATTCCAACCCTCACAAGCAACTATTTTTCACGAGCAAAGTGCAAACACAGTGCAAGCAACAAAATCATTTGCTTACACTAGCGAAACAATTGATAATCAACAGAATGTAAGCAATTAGTGCAAGCAACAGCAACACTTACACTAAAGTTACGAGTGGGGAAAAAGCACCAAAAAATTGCTTACACAGTTACTTGCACTTTTGCTTACATTTTTACTTACACAGCTGCTTGCAGTGCTGTTTGCACAAATGCTTACATTCCTCTCTCTCTGCAACACGGCTCCTACATTTAAGGGCGGGCTGAAAGCCCAATGCATGCATCTAGCCCAGGGCAAGCGAAGCGGCGCCCTGGGTATAAACGCTAGCGAATACGTCGCTCTGAAAGAGCAAAAGAATAGCTGGGAGCACATGTGCTAGCGTAGTTATGCTTTTGCTCTTTCAGAGCGAGCTTTCCTATTCAACTGCAACCCAAGGCGACGCTTCGCTTGCTCTGGGCTAGGTGCATACATTGGGCTTTCAGCCCGCCCTATAATAAAAGAGCCATAATTTTACAAAACAAGAAGCCGGCGACTTTAAACTTAAACCAAACCTCCCACTTTTCCTATCACACCCTACAAACTCTTCACACACCTGCACACACTTAGTTTACAACACTAAAAAAAGAAGAAGCAAAGAAATCAGACGCAACGCAAACGTAACACACCCACCTAGAATAATAGAAAAACAAACGCAGAAAGTTCGAAAAATCCACAACCCACCGAAGAGAACAGATAAAAACAAGAGCAGAAAAGCAAAAACAACAGAAAAAATCGAAGAAAAAACACGTATTTGCATAGAAATGTATTATCTTTGCCCCGTAAATAGCAATGACAATGCTATGCAAAGATTACAATTGAATTGAAATTCAGCAAAATAAAAATTCTACAAACAATTAATCTTTACAACAATGGCAACTACAACTGCTAGTGCACCCAAAAGTGCACCCAAAAAACAATCACAAGGCTTCACTGGCATCAAGTCTGGTTTTGCCGTAATCATCGTCTGCGCAATCATTGCAGTATGTCTCTACCTTTTCGGTGCTGGTCACCTTTCAAACTTCAAAGGTACTGAAGGCGACACTGCTATGTTCTCTGTATTCTCAAAGAACACTTACGAGCCCGCAGGCATCATCGGTACTGTATACAAAGGTGGTTTCGTTGTGCCCGTTATCTGGACACTCTTCGTAACCGTAGTAGCTCTTGCAATCGAGCGCTTCTTCGCTATCCGCAACGCTTACGGCCGTTCAAGCCTCACCAAGTTTGTTGCTGACATCAAAGTAGCTCTTAAGAACAACGATCTCGCTCAGGCTCAAGTGCTTTGCGACAAGCAACGCGGTTCTGTTGCCAACGTAGTAGGCGCTACCCTCCGCAAGTACAAAGAAATGGAAGAAAACACCGTGCTTACTAAGGAACAGAAGGTGCTTTCAATCCAAAAGGAACTCGAAGAAGCAACCGCTCTTGAAATGCCTATGATGCAAGAAAACTTGCCTATCATCGGTACTATCGTAACCCTCGGTACTTTGATGGGTTTGTTCGGTACTGTGTTGGGTATGATTAAGTCATTCTCTGCCATGGGTTCTGGCGAAGGTGGTGCTGACTCTTCTGCACTTTCAGTAGGTATTTCTGAGGCACTTGTAAACACCGCCTCTGGTATCGCAACCGGTGCACTCGCAGTAATCACTTACAACTACTACACTAACAAGATTGACCGTTTGACCTTCAGCCTCGACGAAGTAGGTTTCACCATCGTAGAAACATTCTCTGCAACTCACTAATCAAACATAAAAAAGGTAATAATTAAGACATGGGACGTTTTAAAATCAAAAAACAAGATACGTTCATAGACATGACGCCTATGAGCGATGTCATGGTCCTGCTGCTTACCTTCTTTATGTTGACTGCAACTTTCGTTAAGGAAGAACCCATCAAGGTGGTAACACCTGGTTCAGTATCTGAAATCAAAATCCCTGCTAACAATCTGCTCACCATCTTCGTTGAAAAGAGCGGCAAAGTGTTTATGACAATGGACTCTCCCGAGGGTCTGACCAAACTTGCCGATCAAATGAAGACCGACGGAAAACTTGACCTCAACGCTCAAGAAACAAAGGATTTTGCACAAGCTCCCACATTCGGCACACCGCTCAACACCATCCACGGATGGCTCGCTAGCGGCGACAACAAGAATGAGCTCCTCACCAAGAGCAAAGAAGCAGGTATTCCTTGCGACAGCATTAACAATGAGCTGAAAACATGGGTAAGCGCAGCACGTGAAGCGTGTGGCGAGAATATGCGTATAGCCATTAAGGCTGACAAGTCTACTTCCTACGCTGTAATTAAAAGAGTTATGGATTCTCTACGCGAGGTCGAGGAAAACCGCTACAACCTCATCACCTCACTCAAAGGCGTAGAAGAGTAAAAATTTGAATGTTATGGCAAAATTAGGAGGAAGTAAACAAAAGAAAATGAACTCGCGCGTGGACTTCACGCCGATGGTGGACATGATCATGTTGCTCGTGACCTTCTTCATGCTTTGTACCACACTTCTCAAACCCCAAACCATGGAGATTTCAATGCCTTCTGACAAAGAAGACTTGAAGGAAGAGAACCAAAGCCAGGTTGCAGCATCAAAGGCCATCACCATCCTGATCGACGAGAATAACACGCTCTACTATTTCAAAGGTAAACCCTCTGGCGGTACCGACATCCCCGATGAAGGTAAACTCTTCGCCACCAACTACGGCAAAAACGGCTTGCGCAAAGTGTTGCTCGAAAGCAACCCTCAAGCAGTGAAGGCGGTAGAGGCTCTCAAGGCAAAGTATGCCAAGATGGTCACCTCGAACGTAGAACAAGAGAAAAAGAATAAGGCTAAGTATAAAGAAGAGCTCAACAAGATTAAAAACGCTGAGTACACCCCTAGCGTAATTATCAAAGCTTCTGACAACGCAACTTACGACAACCTTATTCAAGTGCTCGACGAAATGCAAATCTGCAGCGTTGGACGCTACGTGATTGACAAATTTGCTGACGGCGACAGAGCTAAAATCGACGCTCTGAAAAACGGCACAGCGCAGTAATAACAATAAGTGAAGTATTAAAATTATGTCTAAAATTGATTTAGCCTCACGCCAATGGTGTGACTTGGTATTCGAAGGACGTAACAAAGAGTACGGAGCTTATCGTGCCCGCGCAAACAAAGGCAAATTTCAACTCCGTGCAATCATCATCGTTCTCATCGCCATTGCAGCAGTAGTAGCTATTCTGTTCACCAAAAGCGCCGTAGAAAACGCCTTATCGAAAGGCAAAGACATGGCCGCTGATGAAATCACAGAATTGCAAGAACTGAAAAAGGACGAGCCCAAGAAAGAAGAACCTAAAAAGAAAGAACCCGAGCTCGAATACGAGAAGCCCGTGGAAAAGGTGAACGTGAAATCATCTATCCAGTTCACCGTTCCTAAAATCGTTGAAGACGACAAGGTAGACCACTCTAAGGAACTCAAAACCCAAGACGAAGTCACCAAAAATAAGTTCGCCATCGCCGCTCAAGACTATGTTAACCCCAACGGTGACAACAGCGGTATCAACATCGACGACTTGAAGGAAAACCAAAAGGCTGGTGGTACCACCGTTCCTCCCAAGGAACCCGAAGTTGTGGATAACGCCATCGTAGAAGTGCCTGCTACCTATCCTGGTGGTGAAGCCGCTCTGCTTGCCTTCGTAAGCAAGAACTTGGTTTACCCCGCCATCGCACAAGAACAAGAACTACAAGGTACGGTAGTGCTTCGTTTCAAGGTAGACGTTGATGGTTCTGTAAGTACAGTTAAGGTAGAGAAGTCACTCTCTCGTGAATGCGACAAGGCCGCAGCCGACGTGGTAAAGAAGCTACACCGCTTCGTTCCCGCCAAGCAACAAGGCCACCCCGTTCCTGTATGGTTCCGTCTCCCCATCCGTTTCCGCATCCAGTAATCTTCGCATTACTAGGCTATGCACACAGAAACGTGATAGCATAATCTCAAATAGAGTGAGTGCCTCAAAAAGGCACTCACTCTTATTTTATCAATACACTTTCATTTAAAAGCGGGCTGAAGGCCCAATGCATGCACCTAGCCCAGGGCAAGCAAAGCGACGCCCTGGGGTTAAACGCTAGCGGATACGTCGCTCTGAAAGAGCAAAAGCATTGCTAGGAGCACGAGTGTTTGCGTAGTTA
>CAVKKI010000208.1:0-4410 GCA_963656725.1 Oribacterium sp.
GAATACATCACGTCCCTCACGATCCTTAGCCATAAACTGATACTTGCGCTTCTTAAAATTCTCAAGCTCGGCCTCGTTGTCGCTTTCTATCCAACAAGCTTTATAAAGGTGAATGGGCTCCCAGCGACACTTGGCGTTATATTCATTCTCTAAGCGATACTGTATCACCTCAAACTGCAACTGTCCCACCGTGCCTATAATCTTGCGTCCGTTAAACTGGTTGACAAATAGTTGAGCTACTCCCTCATCCATTAGTTGCTCAATACCCTTGTTGAGTTGTTTTGTCTTCATAGGGTCGGCATTCTCGATATATTTAAACATCTCGGGTGAGAATGAAGGCAAACCTCGGAAATGCAATGGTTCGCCCTCAGTGAGCGTATCACCAATTTTAAACATTCCGTTGTCGGGTAGGCCCACAATGTCACCAGCCCAAGCTTCGTCAATCGTACTCTTCCGCTGTGCCATAAATTGCGTGGGGGATGAGAAACGCACTGTTTTTCCTTGGCGAACGTGAAGGTACGGTTTATTCCGTTCGAATCGCCCAGAGCAAACTTTGCAAAAGGCAATGCATGATCGGTGGTTGGGGTCGATATTGGCCGTAATTTTAAAGATAAAACCAGTAAATTTAGTCTCATCGGGACTCACCTCACGTTCCTCTGCTTGTGTGGGGCGAGGGTAGGGAGCAATTTTTACGAAGCAGTCGAGTAATTCCTTAACACCGAAATTGTTGAGTGCAGAGCCAAAAAACACAGGAGCTACTTCAGCTTGCAAGTAATCTGCTTCAGAAAAGGTGGGATAAACGCCGTCCACTAGCTCAAGGTCATCACGAAGACGTTGTGCGTCTTGTTCGCCCACATGGTGTTCTAATTCTGAGCTATGAATGTCTACTGCAATCTTTTCGGTGAGTTTCTGCTTGTCGGCGGCAAAAAGGTTGAGCTGTTGCTCGTAGATGTTATAAACGCCCTTAAAACGTGCTCCTTGATTGATGGGCCACGAAAGCGGTCGAACTTTGATTTGAAGTTCTTGTTCAAGTTCATCGAGCAGGTCAAAGGGATCTTTTCCCTCACGATCCATTTTATTGATGAAGATGATAACGGGTGTTTTACGCATACGACATACCGTCATTAATTTGCGTGTCTGCGCCTCTACACCTTTGGCACCATCCACCACGATGATGGCCGAATCTACTGCAGTGAGCGTTCGAAAGGTGTCTTCAGCAAAGTCTTGGTGACCCGGTGTGTCAAGGATGTTTACTTTGTATCCCTCGTAGTCGAATTCCATGACCGAGGTCGTGACCGAAATACCACGTTGCTTTTCAATTTCCATCCAATCCGACGTGGCCGTCTTCTTAATTTTATTGTTTTTTACGGCTCCTGCCACTTGTATTTGTCCACCAAAAAGGAGAAGTTTCTCGGTGAGGGTAGTCTTACCCGCATCTGGGTGAGAGATGATGGCAAACGTGCGCCGACGTGATATTTCTGCGTTCATTTCGTATGTGTGTGAATGTTCAGGTTAAAAAAGAAATTTTTGAAGGACGTTTTTGAGGAAATCGCTCGTTTTGAAAACGTTATCTTATAGATGGTGCGTGAGTAATGGGCGTGAAAAAAGATGTAATTTAAAGTTCTTTAATGCACTCTTTGAGGGCATCTTCCCACCAACGGATTTCGAGACCGAAAGTGGTCTTTATTTTTGTCTTGTCGAGTACGGAAAAATGAGGCCGTTCTGCAGCCGTGGGATATTCTTCTGTGTGGAGTGGACGCACTTGACAGTGGTCAATGCCCCCAAGGCGATGAATGGCGCGCGTAAAATCAAACCATGAGCACGTTCCTTCATTCGTGAAGTGGTATACGCCAGGCACAATGCCCTTTTCTACAATCTGCATGATAGCGCGTGCTAAATCGCGAGCGTAGGTGGGCGACCCCACTTGGTCGAAAATCACGCCGATTTGATTTCGTTCTTTGCCTAGGCGAATCATCGTTTTAACGAAATTATTACCATAGGTGGAGTAAAGCCAAGCCGTGCGAATCACCATAGAACCAGCACACGAGCGTATCACGCTTTCCTCGCCCAATAATTTTGTACGACCGTAGACAGAGTTGGGGCAAGTGGCATCTTCTTCTCGATAGGGAATGCCAGGACTTTTTCCGTCAAAGACGTAGTCGGTGGACACCTGAATCATGCAGCCACCCACCGAGTCTACTGCCTCTGCTAAATAACCTGGTGCCACATGGTTGAGTAAGTCACATAATGTTTCATCTTCTTCAGCTCGGTCAACAGCGGTGTAGGCTGCACAGTTAATCACAAGACCGATATGGTGAGTTTCAATAAAGGTGTAAACAGCCTTGCGGTCGGTGATATCAAGTTCTTCCTTATCGGTAAAATAGAATTGACAAGTGTCTTCATATCTTGGTGCAAGGTCACGTAGTTCATTGCCTAGCTGGCCATTGCTACCAGTCACTAATATTTGTTTCATTCTCAGAAAATCTTTTTTGGGGGTGGAGAGTATCGGTTGGTAAAAAACCTTTAGTCGTCGAACGAGATGGGCTCTCGTTTGTTTTTTAAATAATAATCGGAGAGCTGACCCAAGAAGCGTGTCACGTCGTCCACTGCTTGCTTTGTGCCTGCGGTTACGCTCTTTTGTTGAAGTCGAAGCAACATTACGCCATAGAGCAAGTCAAAACATGTCTCAATTTCGCCCTCAGCGTTTTCGTTCTCATCGTGTTCCTTTTGGCTTTCATTATGATTAGCTTCTTGTTCGCTCAATTTCTTCTTTCTACGAAGCTCTACCACGTAGGGCAGAATCTTATAATACATTTCGCGATAGTAGGGAAATTTTGGCGAACTTAGCAATTGAGCGTTTAGTTCGGTGAGTTCTTGCATTGCATTTTGGCAAATTTGTAGGTGTCCCTTTTGCATTTTTCCCTCGCTTTGCATCATTACACAGAGGTTCGCATACCATTCTTCCATCATTCGACGTGTGGCATCATCGAGTTTAAAACGCGACAGATACTCATTCCGTAAACGGTCTATATCGCAATGGAAAGAGCGGATGATGTCCTCCACTTGCCACATATACAACAAATACTCAGCACGATTTTTCTCCTTGAGTTGGTTAGCTACAATCATAAGGCTTAATAAAGAGAAATTTTAAATAGTGTGGTACAAGCATAAATCACAGAGGCTATCAATACGATGCTTCCAATGGTGCGATTTAGGCGAATAATCCCCGTTGAACCAAAACTTTCGCGCATTTTGTTAATGACGTAGGTAAGTCCCAGCCACCACAACATTGCACCGGCCACAATCGATAAATATCCTATGCATTGGCTAAACCAATTGCCAGGTACTACGAAGGTGAACATATTGAAAAGGGCAATAAAAAGGAAGATAATTAAGGGATTCGACAAGGTAATGAGAAAGGCTGTGGTAAAATTATGGATAAGTGTGCCACGGTTTCCCGACGACTTGTGAACGTTACTGTCTGGATGGCTGCGAAACATATAGATGCCGAAAATGAAAAGCATCACGCTACCTACTAGCTTGAGCCAGAAAATATATTGTTCATTCTCGATAAACTCTACAACAAACGACATGCCCAATCCCGTAATTAGAGCGTAGATAATGTCACTTAAAGCGGCTCCAGCACCTGTAACGATGCCATAAGCACGCCCCTTTTGCATGGTACGTTGAATGCAAAGTACACCTACGGGCCCCATCGGTGCAGAGGCAATAATTCCCACTAGCAAGCCTTTAAGGATAAGTAGAAACGGACTTGCAAAGTCCTCGAATATCAAATTCATTTTAATGTTTGCGTAATCAATTGGTGTGCAAAATTACTGAAATATAAACGAATTCACAAACTTCATTATGCTTTTCTCTGCAAAGTCCGCTTCCACAATTCTATTTTTCTTCCTCATTTCTCATCATCTCAATTGGTAAAATACCAAGCTATCGAGTTCTGAACAAAGAATGAGACGCGTGGGTGTGAGCTTTTTCACCACAAATTGGCATTGATTAGATCGGATGCCTAGCGAGTCGAGTTCTGTGGTAGATGGATCGGTGAGCAAACTATCACGGTCGCGATAATGAATGTAGGTTTGTGTGAGTGTGAGCGTGTTTCCATTTAGGGTGAAACGAGCTGTAGTGGCATCGGTAAAGTGATTGAGGTTCTCCACCGAAGTTATCCAAAGCAGACGCTGCTGAAAGTTCCAATAAATCTGTGACGAACGTTTCTGGGTAAAAGGCATAGTGAGGTAATGAACATCAGAGGGCGAATTTTTAGAGTAAATTTCCAATAGTTGCCAACGTCCGTCAATGGCTCCGTTGTCGCTTAGTTTCGAACAAGAGAAAGTGCAGGGGAGTAAAACTAACATAAACGTGAGCAACGGCAAGAGCAAACTGAATGTATTT
>CAVKKI010000209.1:0-4401 GCA_963656725.1 Oribacterium sp.
TCAACTGTAACCCAGGGCGCCGCTTCGCTTGCCCTGGGCTAGGTGCATACATTGGGCTTTCAGCCCGCATTGATAATTATCCCATTCGTTACAAAAAAATAATTTTGATCACCTACTTACCTACTTATTTAGCAGCATTGATATCTGCTCTTTTGTAAGGCCTGTGTAGGTCATAACTTTCTCAACAGATAGCCCATCGGCAAGCATTGATTGCGCTATAGCTAATTGTTTCTTAAGATTAGCTTCACGCTCAAGAGCTATACCCTCTTCCACTCCTTTTGCTCGGCCTTCGGCCATTCCTTTTGCCCGGCCTTCGGCTATTCCTTTTGCGTGGCCTTCGGCAAGTCCCTCAGCCCGACCAATTTCTATGCCCTCGGCCACACCTTCTCGGCGAGAGTTGCCAATCACATCGTTTTGTATCATAATGGCATTGATATGCTCATCATAGGCGTAGCGCTCTGCATCGGTCATGGCATAATATTGCAATTTCTCGCGCACTTCTTTCAAACCGGGCGCCTTGGGCTGATCACTCACAACACCCTCTTTAAGGTAACGCATCCACTCTTCCATAGGCGACACAGCCACCTTGTCGAAATTGTTTACGCGAATAAGGTAATAAGTGGGAAAGATGTCCTCGGGAGCCTTACGCACTAGGGTATCGCGCTCCTTAGTGGTAATTTTCAATTCATCGTTGGTGTGCAGTCCCACAAAATGATTTTGCCCCTTATAGATGTAGTCGTCCCCTTTTCCTAAATCGAAATAGAGAATGCTAATGGAGTAAACCTTCTTCACCTCTTCGTAGGTATCGCCAAGGTTAATATGTTCCGTAATGGCTTTGGCCACTCCATAGAGAATGCGTTCAAGATAGAACACCTCGGTGGTGTTTTGCACCTCTACTATGATGATTTCACCTTTACTATTTCGAGCTTTGATGTCGACTCGATTAAACTTATCGTCCTCCGCCTGCTGATTTCCTTCGCTCTCTAAGATCTCCACAATCTTAATTTCCTCGCCAAGAAACACGGTAAGGAAGCCTTCGAGCACGCCAAAGTTGGCTTTCTGACGCAACAAGCGCTTAATGGCCCAATCGAAACGTACGTATCTATCGTGTATGCTCATAATTTATCTTTTTATTTGAAGCAAAGGTAGTGCAAATCACGCACAATGCAAAACAAAACTTGTTTTAGTTTTGCACTGTCGTGATGCAGCCATCTTAAAATACATAAAGGCCACGCTGGCATTCGTGTCAGCGTGGCCTTTTATAATTATCGTTTTATTGGGAAGGAGCGGCTTATTGCAGCTTCTGCTTCACCTCTACCTCTTGGAAGGTTTCAATGATGTCGCCCTCTTTAATGTCGTTGCAGTTGGTCAGTGAGATACCGCACTCAAAGTTGGTGCTAACCTCCTTCACATCGTCCTTGAAACGCTTCAAGGCATTGATTTCGCCCGTGAAGATAACGATGCCATCGCGAATGAGACGAGCCTTGTCGCTGCGCTTCACCTTACCGTCGATGACGTAGCAACCGGCTACGAAGCCCACCTTTGAAATGTGGTATACTTGGCGAACCTCAACGTTAGCCGTAACCTCTTCCTTGATAACAGGTTCGAGCATGCCTTCCATTGCTACCTTCACATCTTCAATGGCGTCGTAGATAACGGAGTATTGACGAATTTCAACACCGTCGCGCTCAGCTAGCTTGCGTGCCTGCTGTGAGGGACGCACCTGGAAGCCCACAATAATGGCCTCAGAGGCTGCGGCAAGCGTAACATCGTTCTCGCTGATTTGACCCACGCCCTTGTAAATCACCTTCACTACAATGTTCTCGGTAGAGAGTTTGATGAAGGAGTCGGCCAAGGCTTCTACCGAACCGTCAACGTCGGCCTTCACAATGATGTTAAGCTCGTGGTAAGAGCCCATCTTGAGTCGCTTACCAATCTTTTCAAGGGTGAGCACTTCACGGGTGCGGAGGTCTTGCTCACGCTGCAACTGCTCGCGCTTGTTGGCAATTTCGCGAGCTTCTTGCTCGGTGTCCATCACGTGGAATTGGTCGCCAGCCTGAGGCGCTCCGTTGAAGCCCAAAAGGGTAGCTGCCATTGAAGGGCCTACGTTGTCAATGCGTGCGCCACGTTCGTTGAACAGGGCTTTTACACGACCATAGTTGGTGCCGGCCAAAACAATGTCGCCTTGGTGAAGCGTACCGTTCGACACGAGAATGGTGGCCACATAACCACGACCCTTATCGAGCGACGACTCAATCACCGTGCCCGTTGCCTTGCGATTGGGGTTGGCCTTGAGTTCGAGCATGTCGGCCTCGAGCAACACTTTTTCGAGAAGGTCTTTCACACCGTCGCCCTTCTTGGCCGAGATGTCTTGACTTTGATACTTACCGCCCCATTCCTCCACAAGGAAGTTCATGGCAGCAAGGCCTTCTTTGATTTTATCGGGATTGGCGTGCGGCTTGTCTACCTTATTAATGGCAAACACAATGGGCACGTTGGCTGCAGTGGCGTGTGAAATGGCCTCCTTGGTTTGAGGCATAATGTCGTCGTCGGCAGCGATGATGATGATGGCGATGTCGGTGACTTGAGCACCACGGGCACGCATAGCGGTGAAGGCTTCGTGACCCGGGGTGTCGAGGAAGGTGATGCGGCGACCATTGTCGAGGGTAACGTTATAAGCACCAATGTGCTGAGTGATGCCGCCTGCTTCACCGGCAATGACGTTCGATTTGCGAATGTAGTCGAGCAAAGAGGTCTTACCATGGTCAACGTGACCCATCACAGTAACGATAGGTGCGCGGGGCTCAAGATCTTCGGGAGCATCGGCTTCTTCGGCAATGGCTTCTTGCACGTCGGCTGCCACATATTCTGTTTTAAAGCCAAACTCTTCGGCCACGAGGTCGATGGTTTCAGCGTCCATACGCTGGTTGATGCTCACCATGATGCCAATGCTCATGCAGGTGCCAATAACCTTTGTTACGGGCACGTCCATCATCTGTGCCAACTCGTTGGCCGTTACAAACTCAGTGAGTTTAAGCACCTTGCTGTCGGCCTTTGCTTCGCGACGTTCTTCTTCAGCGCGAGCTTGTTGTTGTTCGCGTTTTTCTTTACGATACTTGGCACCCTTACCGCCCTTTTGCTTGCTGGTGAGACGTGCCAGTGTTTCCTTCACTTGCTTAGCCACGTCTTCGTCGGTCACCTCCGTCTTTTGCTGCTCTTTCGCGCGACGATTGCGGTTTTTGTTGTCGGCTTTGCCGGCTCCAGCTTGTTGATTGCGGTTTTTGTTGTTGGCATTCGTTGCGTTGGCTGCATTGCCTTCGCGACGCTTTTTGCCATTGTTATTGCCGTTTTGCTTGGGTTGGTTGGCGGCGTTGTTCACGTCAACACGTTCACTGCCAATGCGGTTGCGCTTTTTGCGCTGACCGTTTTGGCCTTGTGCTTGTGCGCCAGCCTGTGTGCCGTTAGCGTTGCCGTTTTGCTTGTTGTTGCGTTCGCGTCGACGCTCTTCCTTCGTTTTTTTCTTGGGGCGAGTGGTGGAATTGATGGCACTGAGGTCAATCGTTCCAAGCACCTTGGGTCCGGAGATTTCGGTTTGGGTGTGTAGTTTAAACACGCCGTTCTCTTCTTCGCCAATGGCGTTGGCTCGTTCCTCAACGGTAGCCTTTTCAGCCTTTTTAGTTCCGTTGGTTTCTTGGTTCATAGGTTGGGAAGTAGTATGGTTTTCGGCGGTAGCCTTCACTGCTTCCTCTCCCTCTTTTTCTGTGGGGGGTGTGGTGGTTTGTGCAGCAGTGGCTGCGTCTGCCTTTGTGGGTTTAGGGGCAGGCTCTTGGGCGGCTTCCTTCGGAGCGGAAGTTTTTTCGCTTGGAGCGATGGGCTTGTTGTGTGCGTCGAGGTCGATGTGTCCCACGATGTGCGGGCCTTTCACTTCGGGCACAACGGTTTCCACCACCTGACTTTCAGCCTTTTGGGTGGTTTTGGCAGTGCGTTTTTGCGCTTGACGGTCTTGCAAGCGTTCCTCGGCCTTATTGCGCAGGTTTTTGTCAGCGCTGAAGGCCTTGGTGAGAATGTCGTACTGCTCTTCGTTGAGCTTTTGGTTGGGGTCGTTGCTTGCCACGGGCACGCCTTTTTCGTTTAGAAGGTCGGTGATGGACTGCAGGCCGACGCCAAATTCTTTAATTGCTTTATTTAATCTGATACTCATGCAATGGTTTTAAAGGGTGGCTAATGCGAAAATTATAAGTGGGCTAATAAAAGAGGGAGGGAGGGGGCGAATGGCGTTTCTCTAAGCCTCCTCTATTTTTTTAAGGGTGGTTCTATAAATTAGCTTTGTCTGATTTTGGTGCTATTTTTCGTCCATTTTGTTTGTGAACGAAGGAGCATAGCGGGCTATGTGACTGAGTG
>CAVKKI010000210.1:0-4399 GCA_963656725.1 Oribacterium sp.
GCCGTGTTGTTTGGCAACATTGCCCAAGACGGTTGCGTGGTGAAAACGGCTGGTGTTGACGAAAGTCTTTGGCATTTTGAAGGCCCCGCTCGCGTGTTCGACTCGCAAGAAGAAGCCTGTGAGGGCATCTTGGGCGGAAAGGTTCAAGCGGGCGATGTGGTGGTAATCACCCACGAAGGCCCGAAAGGGGGCCCGGGCATGCAAGAAATGCTCTACCCCACGTCCTATATCAAGAGCCGTCACCTTGGCAAGGCTTGTGCGCTCATCACCGACGGACGCTTCTCGGGCGGAACCTCTGGCCTAAGCATCGGACACATCTCGCCCGAAGCTGCAGCAGGCGGCGCCATTGGCAAAATTGTGGATGGCGACATCATTGAAATCGACATCCCCTCGCGCAGCATCTCTGTGCATCTCAGCGATGACGAATTGGCAGCCCGCCCTATGCGCCCCTTGCAGCGCCAGCGCGAGGTTAGCAAGGCTTTGCGCGCTTACGCCAACATGGTGAGCAGCGCCGACAAAGGCGGTGTGCGCGAAATCTAGCACACACGCACAAAGAAATTTCTCTCATTCCCAATATTTAGAGAAAGGGGGGCGGGAGCGAGTCCACACTCCATCTCCCGCTTCCCCTCCACTTCCCCTCACAACGAACGAAAGATTAACGTAATGACACATATATATAATAAGGAAATAGACAACGTGAAACCCTGCAACGAAGCCGCCGCCCCTCTCGACACCACCCCCATCACGGGAGCCGAAATCTTGATGCGCGCCCTGCTCGACGAAGGGGTGACCACGCTGTTTGGCTATCCTGGAGGTGCCATTATGCCCGTATATGATGCACTCTACGACTATCGCGACCGCCTCAACCACGTGCTGGTGCGTCACGAGCAAGCCGCCACCCACGCTGCCGAGGGCTATGCCCGCGTCAGTGGCCGCACGGGGGTGTGCATCGTCACTAGTGGCCCTGGCGCCACCAACACCATCACGGGCATTGCCGATGCCATGGTGGACAGCACCCCAATGGTAGTCATCACAGGGCAGGTGGGCGTGAAAATGCTCGGCACCGACGCTTTTCAAGAGTGCGACGTGGTCGACATCACGCAACCCATCAGCAAGTGGGCCTACCAAATTCGCTCGGCAAAAGATGTGGCTTGGGCCGTGCATCGCGCCTTCTACATTGCCAGCAGCGGCCGTCCGGGCCCCGTGGTGCTCGACTTTGCTAAAAACGCACAGGTTGAAAAGGCTGAATATGTGCCAGGCACCATCGACTTCATTCGCAGCTACGTGCCCGTTCCTCCCACCGACAAGCAGAGCCTCGCTGAGGCGGCGGCTTTGATTAACGAAGCCAAGCGCCCCTTAGTGCTAGTGGGGCAAGGCGTGGAATTGGGCAATGCGAGCGAAGAACTAAAAGCCTTCATCGAGAAAGCTGGCATTCCCGCAGGCTGCACGCTCTTAGGACTTTCCGCTCTGCCCACAGCGCACCCGCTCAATGTGGGTATGTTGGGCATGCACGGCTCGCTCGCTTCTAATAAGAAAACGCAAGAGTGCGACTTGCTCATTGCCATCGGCATGCGCTTCGACGACCGCATCACGGGCAACTTGGCCACCTATGCCAAGCAAGCCAAAAAAATACATTTCGACATCGACCCCTCCGAAATCAATAAAAACGTGCAGGTCGACGTAGCCGTTTTGGGCGACTGCAAAGAAACGCTCCCCGCCGTCACCGCTCTGCTCGAAGCGAAGCAACACACCGAGTGGCGCGAAAGTTTCCGTCAATGGGACGAGAAGGAGCGCACCGTGGTGATCGAACCGCAAATTCATCCCACCGAGGGCCCCTTGCGCATGGGCGAGGTTATTCGCCGCGTCACAGAACTTACTCACGACCAAGCCGTGCTCGTTACCGACGTGGGACAAAACCAAATGATGTCGGCTCGCTATTTCCGCTTCTCGCAAAAGCGCAGCATCGTCACTTCGGGCGGCATGGGCACGATGGGCTACGGCCTTCCCGCAGCCATTGGCGCCACCTTTGGCGCTCCCGAGCGCACGGTGTGCCTCTTCCTTGGCGATGGCGGATTGCAAATGACCATTGAGGAATTTGGCACGATTATGGAACAACATGCTCCGGTGAAGATCATCCTCCTCAACAACAACTATCTGGGCAACGTGCGCCAGTGGCAGCAGCTCTTCTTCCAACGTCGCTACTCGTTCACCCCGATGATGAACCCCGACTACGAGAAGGTGGCCGAAGCCTATCGCATTCCCGCCCTCACCGTCACCGACCGCACAAAGCTCGACGAGGCCATCCAAACGATGCTCTCCACCCCCGGCCCCTTCCTATTGCAAGCCGCAGTGCTTGAAGAGGACAACGTGCTGCCCATGTGCTGCCCCGGCCACGATGTTGACGACATGATGCTTGAGGCATAGCAAGGATAATTAGAAGAAGAGGATAATGCATTAGATTGTCCACTCTCTCGCAGCCTCCTTAAAGCCCACATTCTTAGTTCCTTCTTTACAAAAAGAACTTCTATGACAAACGACAATACACTCTACACCATCATCGTTTTCTCTGAAAACTTAGCCGGTGTGCTCAACCTCGTGACCAACGTTTTCACGCGTCGACAGTTGAACATTGAGAGCCTTAACGTGTCGGCCTCGGGCATTGAGCACGTTCACCGCTACACCATCACCTGCTACACCGACGAGCACACTGTGCAGACCTTGGTGAAGCAACTCGAGAAGAAGATTGATGTGATTCAGGCACAATATTTCACCTCCGACGAAATCTATGTGATGGATCAGGCGCTCTATAAAATAGCCACGGCAAAACTCATTGAGAACCGCAACATCTCAAAGGCCATTCGCAAATACGACGGCAAAATCGTAGAGGTCAACTCCACCTACGCCATCGTGTCGAAAGAGGGCCTGCCCGAAAGCACCCTCGAACTCTACTACACGCTTAAAGCCTACGATTGCATCTTGCAATACGTCAGTTCGGGCGTAGTGGCCGTGACGAAGAGCCGACGCGAGGAACTGAACGAGTTCCTCGAACTGCGCAACGAAGAAAAACGCGCGCAGCAAAACAATCAAGAATTTTAAAAACAAACAAAAACATAAGTCAATAACCAACGAGGCCGAGGCAATCGCTAGCTAAAAGCAAAAACAGAAAGCAAAAAGCAAAGAACCCCCGATTGTCGAAGCTTCACAAAAACTAAAAAGATATGGCACAATTGAATTTTGGCGGCACGATCGAAGAAGTAATCACCCGCGAAGAGTTCCCCTTGGAAAAGGCACGTGAAATTTTGAAAGACGAAACCATCGCCGTTCTAGGCTATGGTGTGCAAGGTCCTGGTCAGGCATGCAACCTGCGCGACAATGGCTTCAACGTGATTGTGGGCCAGCGTCCCGGTAAGACCTACGAAAAGGCCGTGACCGACGGTTGGGTTCCTGGTGAAACTCTCTTCTCGCTCGAAGAAGCTGCCGAAAAGGGCACCATCGTTTGCATGCTCCTCTCCGACGCAGCTCAAATGCAACTTTGGCCCACTTTGAAAAAGCATATCACCACGGGCAAAACCCTCTATTTCTCTCACGGCTTCGCCATTAACTGGAACGACCGCACAGGCGTAGTTCCCCCCACCGACGTCGACGTCATCATGGTAGCTCCTAAGGGCTCAGGCACCTCACTCCGCACCATGTTCCTTGAAGGCCGTGGTTTGAACTCTTCTTACGCCGTTTATCAAGACCACTCTGGTCACGCCACCGAAAAGGTGCTCGCCTTCGGTGTAGGCATTGGTTCGGGCTACCTCTTCAAAACCGACTTCAAGCGTGAAGCCACCAGCGACCTCACTGGCGAGCGTGGCTCACTGATGGGCGCCATTCAGGGCCTCTTCCTTGCTCAATACGAAACCCTCCGCGAGCACGGACACACTCCCTCAGAGGCTTTCAACGAAACGGTAGAAGAGTTCACTCAATCGCTCATCCCCATGGTAGGTAAGAATGGTATGGACTGGATGTATGCCAACTGCTCAACCACCGCACAGCGTGGTGCGCTCGACTGGATGGGCCCGTTCCACGATGCCATCAAGCCTGTGATGGAGAAACTCTACGACAGCGTCGTAACCGGTAAGGAAGCTCAGCGCTCCATCGACGTCAACTCTCAGCCCGACTACCGCGTAGGTTTGGAAGAAGAGCTCCGTCAACTTCGCGAAAGCGAAATGTGGCGCGCCGGCGTTACCGTTCGTCAGCTCCGTCCTGAAAACAACTAATCTATCTTTTAGATACACACACTCTTATAAAAGGAAACAAGCAAGTCTTGTTTCCTTTTTTTTGTAGGCAACGCAGGCTCTTGGGGGGCGACGCGTCCCGCGTCGGGGCAAATAGCGGCGCTAGTAGAGAATACAAA
>CAVKKI010000211.1:0-4396 GCA_963656725.1 Oribacterium sp.
CCTTTGAGGTGTGATTATTTTTCCGTTTTATTTCTATTCTACTTTCTTCCCTCATGCTCTCTCTCCCCCCAAATTGGCACCACATCCACCTTTCACAAACCGACTCCACCATGCGGCAAATAGGCCGAGCGGAATATGCAACCTCCCAAGCCGAATTCACCCTCATCACCACCGATTTTCAAGAAGCCGGACGCGGGCAGCGAGGCACGCATTGGGAAGCCGACGCAGGGCAGAACCTACTCTTTAGCTTCAGTTTTCACCCCGAGTTTTTACCTGCACACAAGCAATTCTACCTATCAGAGGCACTCGCTCTTGCCGTGCGCGAAATGTTGGCCAATTACGTGGCCGATGTTTGCGTGAAATGGCCTAACGACGTTTACTATCGCAACCACAAACTCTGCGGTATGCTCCTTGAACATGATTTGCAAGGCACCCACATTGCCACCACCCGCACAGGCGTGGGCATTAACGTAAATCAAACGGCTTTCAAGGGCGATGCGCCCAACCCCTTATCGCTCAAGCAAATCACGGGACGCACCTACCCCCTCCCCATCCTACTTCAGCAAACACTTCAAGCCTTTGAGCGGCGTTATCGGCTGTTGGAACAAGGAGCCGAAGCGGAATTGCACGAGGAATATATGCGCCACCTCTATCGCGCCACGGGCTTTCATCTCTTCAGCGATGCCCAAGGCACATTCCAAGCCGAAATTGTGCGCATCTCCCCCACGGGCCAGTTCACCCTTCGCAAGGCCGACGGCACCGAAAGGGAGTATGCATTTAAAGAAGTCAGTTTTAAGGGTGGTTCTGATAACATACAAATTACATTTCAGAATAGTAGAATAGTAGAATACTAAAATCAGAATTTTTAGAACCACCCTTAAATGAACAAGCAAATACTTCACATTGCGCTGCCCAGCATCATTTCCAACATCACCATACCCCTGCTCGCTTTGGTCGACACCACGCTGGTGGGGCACCTCGGCTCTGCGGCCTACATTGGCGCCATTGCCGTGGGGGGCATGCTTTTCAACATGGCCTACTGGCTGTTTGGCTTTTTGCGCATGGGCACAGGCGGGTTGACGGCCCAAGCCTACGGAGCGGGAAACCGCGCCGAGGCGCAACGCATTCTGTGCCGGTCGCTCAGCGTGTCGCTCTGCATTTCGCTGCTGCTACTCATGCTGCAACGCCCCTTGCTCACGGCCGCCTTCCACTTCATCAGCGCCACGCCCGATGTGCAAGCCGGCGCCACCACCTATTTCAATGTGCTCATTTGGGGTGCCCCTGCCGTGCTCTCCACTTATAGTTTCGTGGGATGGTTTCTAGGCATGCAAAATGCCAAGGTGCCTATGCTGATAGCCCTGGTGCAGAATGTGGTGAACATTGTGGCAAGCGTTAGTTTTGTGTTCGTTCTTCACCTCAAGGTGGAGGGCGTGGCGCTCGGCACGTTGCTTGCGCAATATGTTGGGGTGCTGATTGCCATAGGCTGCTGGCTGACTCGCTATCGGCGGCAAGCCACGTGGCAGTGGAGCGAAGTGTTTAGCCGCAGCGCCTTCAGCCGTTTTTTTAAAGTGAACAGCGACATTTTCTTGCGCACCCTCTGCCTCATTGCCGTCACCACCTACTTCACCTCCACGGGTTCGGCCCAAGGCGAACTCACCCTAGCCGCCAACACGCTGCTGATGCAGTTTTTTGTGCTTTTCTCATACGTAATGGACGGCTTTGCCTACGCTGGCGAGGCGCTGGGCGGCAAGTTTTTTGGAGCGAAAAGTCTAGAAGGTTTTAAAAGCGTAACGCGCCACCTCTTTCTTTGGGGCACGGTGCTTTCGCTTCTCTACACGCTGGCCTACGCACTAGGAGGCGACTGGCTGCTACGCCTGCTCACCAACGAGGCACGGGTCATTGCATTTGCCCAAGACTACTTGCCCTACGTTTGCGCCCTCCCCCTGCTCAGTTTCTCGGCCTTTCTTTTCGACGGACTTTTCATTGGCACCACCTCCACCCGACAAATGTTGCTGAGCATGGCCACAGCTGCCGCCCTTTACTTTCTCATTCTTCACATTGCGCCTTCAACCAACGCCACCTTGTGGACATCTTTTCTTTGCTACCTTGCCTGTCGCGGCGCGGTGCAAGCCGTGCAATTCCGCTGGATTAAGCAGAAAGTGGCGCACGGAACGAAATAATTACGAAGAGAAATTGTAAATTTGCGAAACGAAACCCGATAACAACAATAAAGATTATGGCAAAATTTAAACGCATTCTGCTTAAGCTCAGTGGCGAAAGCCTGATGGGCGAGCAAGGCTACGGCATCGACGTGAAGCGCCTCAACGAGTATGCTGAGCAAATAAAAGAGGCGCTCGAGATGGGCGTGCAAATCAGCATCGTGATTGGCGGTGGCAACATTTTCCGCGGACTGAGCGGGGCCGGCAAAGGCTTCGACCGCGTGAAGGGTGACCAAATGGGCATGTGCGCCACGGTGATCAACTCGCTCGCTTTGAGTTCGGCTCTCGGTGCCATTGGCGTGAAAAGCCGCGTGCTCACAGCCATTCGCATGGAGCCTATTGGCGAGTTCTATAGCAAGTGGAAGGCCATTGAAGCCATGGAGCGCGGCGAGGTGGCCATCATTAGCTGTGGCACAGGCAGCCCTTATTTCACCACCGACACGGGTTCTTCTTTGCGTGGCATCGAAACCGAAGCCGACGTGATGCTGAAGGGCACGCGTGTGGATGGCGTTTACACGGCCGACCCTGAAAAAGACCCCACCGCCACAAAATTCGATGAAATCACCTACGACGAAGTGCTCTCGCGTGGTTTAAAAGTGATGGACGTTACGGCCACCGCAATGTGTCGCGAAAACAAATTACCCATCTATGTGTTTAACATGGATGTGTATGGAAACTTGAAAAAAGTGCTTAGCGGAGAGAATATTGGCACTTATGTGCATGCTTAATCTGTCGCAACATTATTAATTAGCTTTAAACGAATCAGAGCAGCCGATTTAACTTTCGGTTGCTCTGATTTTTTTATTTTTCACTACAAGAAACGCTAGCTCCTTCCGGGGGCGACGCGTCCCGCGTCGGCAGAAAGTTAGTTTGGCAAGCAACTTTTTTGAATTCACCCAAGATTAAAACGAAAATAAAGGCGATCGAAAAATTTAAATACTTCTTAATTCACAATAACAGTTTTAACTTTTAGCTAAAACTAATCTTTTATGATTATTTATTACATTGCTTGATAATTTTCTTGCTTATAGCGCCCGAGCTTGCGCCGACGCGAGCCGCGTCGCCCCCACTGACGAGGCAGTGTTTCTTAGTGGCTTGATAAGAAAAACTAGTGGCTTGATAGGGTTGCACTAGTGGCTTGATAGGAAGAACTAGTGGCTTGATAGGAACGACTATTTGCGGGGTAAGAAAAAGCGGTCGGCCTAAGAGTGAGTTACTCTTAGGCCGACCGTTAAAGGTTTTAAGCCGCTATTTCGGGCTAAATCAATACTTCATGTAATCGGGAAGGGGCTCTTTCGTGGCCTCTTCGTAGGCGGCATCGCCCACAAGGCGCTTAATGAGCGGTAACAAGTATTTATGAATCACCTTATCGTTAAGCTGGTGTTCCGCCTCAATGCGCTCGCCGTGCGTGTAATACTTCATGAAAGTGTTGTAAGCATTCATGGGGTTCACGGTTTTATCGTTAATGCCAAACAATCCGTAGCATAGTTCACGGTCTTCGGGGGTGATGCCGTCAAATTGCTTGCGTTCCATCTGATTAAAATGCTTCAGGGTGTCGGCCGTCACTTTGAAGGTCTTTGCGCTATCTTTGCGACCATTGAGCCACTGATGCTCGCCCGTGCGAAGCACCTTGCTCATGGTAGAAATGCGGAAAGAGGGGTTGAAGCAAATGCGCAAATGGCCATGCATCTGCTGGGCATACATGCCACCCATGCTCGTGCCAATCACAAGGTCGGGCTGTTCGGCTTCTACCAGCTCTTTCAACATCGGCAGGGCTTCTTCGGGGTCGACAGGGATGTCGGGAGCAATCACTTGGGCCGAAGGAAACTTTTTGCGCAACAATTGCACCGTGCCCGACGCACCCGATGAGGCAAATCCGTGGAAATAGACGATTTTCATGCTTCTTTGTTTTTTGTTTGGCTTGCTCGAAAGAGAGCTAAGGGGGTTAGATTAATAGGATGGCATTTTTTTGCAGCAATTAGTGTGCCAATTGACGGCTGAAGTTGCACCCTTGATAACTAAGGCAGAAAAAAAATTTGCATTTAAATTAAGCCTTGAATGTTCAATAAATTAGGTTATATTTCCTTGCGTTTCTTCTTACGCCGACGCGGGACGCGTTGCCCCCGGAGCTAATTGATTACTTTTTTGCGAGGCAGGCGTCGAGCAGGGTGGTGATG
>CAVKKI010000212.1:0-4338 GCA_963656725.1 Oribacterium sp.
GAAAAAGTTAGTTTTCATGTTCGTAGCTTTCGCTGCTATCTCTTTCGCTTCATGCGGTAACAAAACTTCTGACGCTGCTGCTACCGACTCTACTTCTGTAGATTCTATCGACTCTGCTGCTGTTGATAGCAACGCTACTGACACTACCGCTGCTGACACTACTGCTGCTGACACTACTGCTGCAGCTCCCCAAGCATAAGCAAGCGAACTCGCTACATAACGAGAGAAACTGAAACCTGTGGAACCGTGTTCTACAGGTTTTTTTTGTGGGCTAAATTCAAGAGCGAACAAGCAATGTTTATTGCATAAATGCCTTTTATGAAAGTATTAGCGTTTATAATATCATATATATTGCTCTGATAATAGTAGTTTTTGCCTGTTGTCAACAACCCGTACAAACGTGTCATATAGGCTGAGTGGATTGTTTCGCCGCACACACGGAACATACATATGGCCACAATGAGTTGCATCAGTGAATACCCCTGTTCCATCCTCATGCCCACTTCAAAACAAGTAAAAAGAAGTGTTCCTTGCACAGACCAATTAAACAACCTGCACTACGAACACTTCTTTGGGAAATCAGAATAATCTTCGGGCTTCAAAAAAAATTTACTTTTTCAGCTGCAACCAATGGTCGATTATCCGTCGAGCCAAACTTACTTCGCCAGGGATGGCCGGCATGGCGTGGCGGCTATACCACCCGCCCTTATTGAGTTCAGAACGTTGAAGGTGCACCTCTCCCCCATCGTACTCTGCGAAAAAGCCCACCATCAAGCCACAGGGGTAAGGCCAAGGTTGGGAGGCGAAATAGCGAATGTTTTTTACCCGAATGTGGGTTTCTTCCCACACTTCACGTTGTAAGCATTCCTCTAGAGTTTCGCCGGTTTCCACAAAGCCAGCCACAAGTCCGAGGTAATCTTTCTTAAATTTATTGCTCTGCACCAGCAAAATTTCTTCCTCATCGTTGCGTGTAACGGCCACAATGATTGCTGTGGCCAATGCGGGCCACACCTCCTTGCCACAGTTGGTGCAACGCTTTGAAATGTCGGTGTGAAGTTTCATTGGTGCGCCACACACGCCACAGAAGTGGGTGTTTTGATCCCAATAGAGAATTTCGCGCGCCTTGCCTGCCATGGCATAAAGTGCCGATGGCAACACATCGAACGAGGCGCGAAGGGGCATCATTTCAAAACCCTTGCAAGTGACGGGAGCATCGAGACGAGCAGTGTAACATTCGTATCCATCTAACTGAGGAAGGTGATGAAGCTGCTGCCAACTTTCGAGCGCTATGGGCGGTTGAGAGGTTAAGGGAATTTGGTGGTCGGTGGTCAATAGCAGTTCGTCTTGACAAAAGAGGAAGTAGTAGGCCAATGAGGCCGATTGAGTTTCCATCATAATAAGTCAGAATTAAAGCCAATCTCCCCACACCCCATTAAAGAGAATAGGGAGTGGGGAGATATTTAGAAGTATATGTGAAAGAATTTTTACTATTAGTTCGTATTGCCTTAACGGACTTTTTAAACGAAATTCTTTCTTTTTAGTTCATTAGAGATTAAGGCTTTTCTGCACGGCTTCAATCTTCTCGTTGCAGTCGGCCACAGCGCCAGGATAACATTTGGGGCAGCTCATGGTGCCTTTCACCTCGATGTAGAACTTAATTTTGGGTTCTGTGCCCGAGGGGCGCACGCTCACCTTGGTGCCATCGGCAGTGTACCATTGCAGCACGTTGCTCTTTTCGGGGAAGTCGGAGGTGCTGAGTGCCTTTTCGGTGCCATCGGCATCAAATTCCTTGAGCACTTCATAGTCCTTGGTGCAAACCACGGGCGATCCTGCGATTTCCTTGGGAGGATTGGCGCGGAAGTTCTCCATCATGGCCTTGATTTCATCGGCACCCGTCTTACCAGGTTTTACCACATTGATGGTTTTGTTCACAGCCAAACCATATTCCAAATAAATCTCCATCAGCACATCGTAGAGCGTTTTGCCCTGATCCTTAGCCCATGCGCAGATTTCGGCCAAGAGTGAGCAAGCTGAAACGGCATCCTTATCGCGGCAGAAATCTTCGGCCATAAAGCCATAGCTTTCTTCACCACCACCAATGTATTGCAGTTTGCCTTCGTTCAAGCGAACCAAACGAGCAATCCACTTGAAGCCTGTGTAGCAGTCGAACATCTTGATGTGATTTTTATCGGCGATAGACTTAATGAGTTCGGTGGTTACGATGGTCTTCACAATGAAGTCATTGGGCTGCATCTTGCCTTGAGCCTTACGGTTCATAATGATGTAGTAGAGGAAGATCATGCAAGTTTGGTTACCATCTACCAACACCCATTCGCCCTTGTCGTTCTTGCAGGCCATGCCCACACGGTCGGCATCGGGATCGGAAGCCATAACGATGTCAGCGTCAATCTGCTTAGCCAAATTGAGAGCCATGGTCAATGCTTCGCCATTTTCTGGGTTCGGACTCTTTACGGTGGGGAAGTTGCCATCCTTTACCATTTGTTCGGGCACACAGTGCACGTTTTCAAAGCCCCAAAGTTTCAATGAATCGGGAATGAGCATCATGCCAGTGCCGTGAAGCGGAGTGTAAACAATCTTCAAGTCCTTCTGGCGCTTAATCACCTCGGGGTCGATGCTTAGAGAGTGAACCTTATCGAGATAGATTTGGTCGATTTCCTTACCGATGATTTGAATGAGGGCGGGGTTGCCTTCAAACTTAATGTCTTCCACCTTCACTTTGTTCACCTCGGCAATGATGCCCGTGTCGTGAGGAGCAAGCACCTGTGCGCCATCGTCCCAATATGCCTTGTAGCCGTTATATTCTTTGGGGTTGTGGCTAGCGGTGAGAATGATGCCACTTTGGCAACCTAAATGGCGAATGGCAAACGACATTTCGGGTGTGGGACGCATATCCTCAAACAAATACACCTTAATACCATTAGCCGAGAAAATATTAGCGGCAGTTTCGGCAAAAAGGCGACTATTATTGCGGCAGTCGTGACCCACCACCACGCTGATTTCGTCGCGGTCTTTAAAGTTGAGGTTCAAATAGTTTGAAAGACCTTGAGTGGCAGCACCTACGGTGTAGATGTTCATGCGGTTCGTACCCGGACCCATAATGCCACGCAGACCACCCGTGCCAAACTCGAGTGTTTTATAGAACGAGTCGATAAGTTCAGTTTTGTCGGCATTTTCTACCATTGCCTTTACGGCTTGCTTCGTTTCAGCATCGTAGCAGTCGGAGTTGAGCCACTGCTGTGCCACTTGCTCGCATTGAGCGATGAGTTGATTATCCATTTTTTGATGATTGATTGCTTATTTGCTTTCTTCTTATCGTTACACCTTATTATTATATAGGTAAACGAAAGATAAGAATTCTTCTTTTACTTATTATTAAAGAACTGAATAGAAAACTTCTACAACGGAAGAATCTCTATCCAATATCCATCAGGGTCGTTAATGAAGTAGAGCCCCATATCGTCGTTTTCGTAACACACGCAGCCCATCTGTTTGTGAAAGGCGCGCACGGCCTCGTAGTCGCCAGGCACTCGCAGACAAATATGAAATTCGTTGTCGCCTAGATTATAGGGCTCGGTTCGATCACGCAGCCAAGTCAGTTCTAACTTGAAATGACTTTGCTCATTGCTAAGATACACAATTTTAAATGCGCCTTCTGGGCCATTGATTTCGCCACAAGGAGTAAGTCCTAAGGCCTGCTTATAGAACGCAATGCTACGCTCTAAATTAAGCACGTTGATGTTGAAATGGTCAAACTTTGCGGTGATTTCCATTATGAAGTGCTATTTTCGTTAATGGGTTACTTGGGTTGAATTGAGAGGGCACTGCTCCTTGCGTTTCTAGGGCATCACCCCTCTTTTGTCGTGACAAAGTTACGAAAAGTTGTGATTACATGAAACACAAAGCTACAAAATATCCACTTTCCAACACTTCTCTTTCATTTAAGCCCGCCCTGAATAAAAAATCCGTACGACTGAAGCAGAATCAACATCTCGGTACTAACAACACTATAAAGAGCCTGCTAATCAAGCATAAATCGCAGTTTTGTTCTGTGTGCACCAACTGAAAGTAGCACGTGCACCAGCTGAAGGTAGCACGGCCATCAGTTGGTGGTAGCACGGTCTTCAATTGGTGCACAACTTCTTCAATCAGGTTTCAAAGAGATTCTAAACGACGCTCTTGCTACCGCCTCAGTTATTATGCAAAGATTTCCTTGCTCATCTCAATTAAAATGCTTAATTTTGTACAATACTTCGTTAAATTTCATGCTGCATCAGCAGCGAATCCAAATATTTCATTCACGATCTCATGATTTAATTG
>CAVKKI010000213.1:0-4252 GCA_963656725.1 Oribacterium sp.
AAGGAGTCACCAACTAAGTAAGTATGTACAAAACGTTAGTTTGCACTGTTTGCTGCGTCTAAGAGATCGTCCATTTCCTTAGCTTTCTCTTTTTCGCCCATTGCGCTGTATACCATTTGCAATGAAGGCGCCCAACGTTTTACTTCATCAGGGGCTATTTCACGATAGCGTGTCATGCATTCCAGCGCTTTTTTATAATAGTCGAGCACATAGGCACGCTCTTTGTCATAGATAGCTTTGTTTTTTTGGTAGGAACCATCTGACTGCTTTCCAGTAATTGTACGATTGGTGCCGATGTATTGGAACTTTTTGCCACCATGAGTTTGATCGTAGATGTCATTGATGTAGGCAGTTCCCTTGTTAAAGAGTGCATCTTTATAGTTGGGATCTATCTCGAGAGCCTTGTCACAACTTTCAACTGCAGCTTTGTAGTCTTTCTTAACGTTCAGTTCGATGGATCCTTTCATAAACCATGCTAACTTACTATTCGGATCATCAGCAACAAGTTTATTAGCCATGGTTGTAGCCTCATCAATCTTGTTATTCTGTACGTAATAATAGATAAGATTCTGCATGAAACTTTCTTTACCTGTGCGGTTATAGGCTTCGATAATAGCTTGTTGCCATGCAGTAGAATCCTTTTTCTCACCGAGCGAATTGATCTTAATTAGGTATAAGTCGTGGATGCTGATTGTATCCTTCAGTGCTTCATTGCAACATTCAACAGCCTTGTCCCAGTTCTTCAAATAAAAGTTTTGTAGAGCAAGATTGAAGCGTGCCGTTCCATAGATGTTGGCATTAGCTTGGTAGATCGAGTCACTCTCTTGTTTGGTGAAAACAGGTGATTGTCCAGGTAGATCAACATATTTTTGGAAATAGTCTACACTTTCTTGCTTCTTCCCCATCGCATCCATAAATGCACCACAATTGTAGTAGTAGGTGAGCATAGAAGTGATACCAAGCTTAGTGCGAAGAGAAATGAATGGGTCTTCTTTTACTTTACCCTTGGCATTGGGGGTAACGTTGTAGGTCGCCGATTGGTTGAAAGCATCCACGATTTTGTCTACCTTTTGACAGAAAAGCAGGGTGTCGAATGGCATCCCCTGGGAAGCTTTCGTCATTTCTGGACTAAGAAACTTGTTTTGTAAATCTGCACTTTGTAGATATAGCAAAGCTAGCTTTTCATTTTTTGAATCTGCTTTTGCTTTTTCGATGTCTGTTGTTAGCTGTGCATCAGCGTCCTTGTAGAGCTGAATAGCTTGGTCATATTGGGCCATTTCATGACTACGTTGGAAATCGCCCATAATCTTATCTGCACGTCTTACCATATCGTTGGCTTTGTATGAGCCAATGTGTTGGTCGGATTGCGCGTAGGCACTAATTCCCATTCCAAAGAGGAAAAGAGCCATGCAAAGAATCGTTTTTTTCATGTTATTAAAACAATTAAATGGTTGTGTATTATATTCTACCAGTTGTTGCGTAAGTTCAAAACAATTGATACACTTACAGTTTATCTGTTTCGTCTACAGCAATACTTGAACTGTTTAATGAGTCGTCTATAGACTTATTCGTCGAATCTTCGTTGTTAACAGTTTCTTCTATTTCATCTTCATCGTCGGCTGGCACGAGACATACGCTAGAAATGACATCATTGCGTTTCTTTAGTTCAATGAGTTTGCTGCCTTGGCTAGCTCGTCCTTGCAAACTAACCTCGCTGATATGAAGGCGAATGGTAATACCGCTCTTATTGATAATCATTAGGTCTTCATCCTCAGTTACAGCTTTGATTGCCACGAGTTTGCCTGTGTTTTCAACAATGTTTAGAGTTTTCACTCCCTTACCACCACGATTGGTTACGCGATAGTCTTCCACTATGGAACGTTTGCCCTTACCCTTTTCGCTGACAACAAGCACAGACTCCTTCTCTGGGTCGTTAATGCAAATCATACCAACTACTTCATCGTTGTCGTCCTCGTCAAGGCGCATTCCTCTCACACCAGTGGCTGTACGTCCCATCGTACGTACGGTGTTTTCATTAAAACGAATGGCGCGACCATTTCGGTTCGCAATGATTATCTCATCCGATCCATTGGTCAACACAACGCTAATTACCTTATCGTCTTCTCGAATATTAATAGCATTTACACCGTTTGTTCTAGGACGCGAATACTCGCTTAAGCAAGTTTTCTTAATGATGCCCTGTTTCGTACAGAACATCACATAATGATTTTGGCAGAAGTCGGCATCGGCAAGTTTGCGAATGTGTAGGCATGCATTGATGCTGTCATCTGGGGCGATATTGAGCATATTTTGAATGGCACGCCCCTTCGTGTTTTTGGCACCCTCTGGCAATTCGTATACCTTGAGCCAATAACAACGACCTTTGGCAGTGAAGAATAGCATGGTGTTGTGCATTGTGGCATGGTAGATATACTCTATAAAGTCGGTGTCACGTGTGCTACCCCCCTTCGAGCCTACGCCACCGCGCCCTTGAGCACGGAATTCATTTAAAGGAGTACGTTTTATATAGCCTAGGTGTGAGATGGTGATAACCACCTCGTCGTCGGCATAGAAATCCTCAGGATTGAATTCTGAAGCTGATAGACAAATTTCGGTGCGTCGCTCATCACCAAATTTCTCTTTTACTTCAATCAACTCGTCCTTCATTACCTTACGGCACAACTCATCATCGTTGAGCACTTGGTTGTAGTAAGCTATACGCTTTTCTATCTCCTCATATTCTTCGTGTAGCTTTTCTTGCTGGATGTTAGTTAGTTGGGCCAAGCGCATGTCCACAATGGCCTTGGCTTGTATATCGTCGAGTCCGAAGCGATTTTTTAAGGCTTCGATAGCTTCGGCGGGGTTTTTCGAGGAACGAATGAGACGTACGACCTCGTCAATATTGTCGGAGGCAATGATAAGGCCCTCTAGAATGTGGGCACGTTCTTGTGCTTTACGTAAGTCATATTGAGTCCGTCGAATTACTACCTCATGGCGGTGATCAATGAAGTGCTTGATGCAATCTTTAAGCGTGAGTAGCTTGGGACGACTTGCTTTGTGAACGTGGTCGTGAACTAGAGCGATGCAATTTACTGCAAATGACGTTTGCAGGGCTGTCATCTTAAAAAGTTTATTTAGTACCACGTTGGCATTGTAGTCGCGCTTCACATCAATTACAATGCGCATACCATCCTTGTCACTCTCGTCATTCACATTCGATATACCCTCAATTCGTTTTTCGGCTGCTAGTTGGCCAATGAATTTCACAAGTTCTTCCTTGTTAAGTCCATAGGGTAGTTCTGACACGACGATGGTGTCGTGTTGGGGGCCACTCTCTATATCGGTTTTGGCACGCATGATAATGCGTCCTCGTCCAGTTTCGTAGGCATTACGCACTCCTTGCATTCCCATAATGTAACCACCAGTGGGGAAATCAGGTGCCTTGATGTATTGCATTAATCCTTCAATTGTAATCTCTGGATTATCAATGTATGCAACACAGCCATCAATAACTTCGCCTAGATTGTGCGTAGGAACGTTCGTGGCCATGCCTACAGCAATACCGCTAGCTCCATTCACTAAGAAATTAGGGATGCGAGTAGGCATAACGGTAGGCTCGTCGCGAGTATTGTCGAAGTTTCGATCCATGTCCACCGTTTCTTTTTCAATATCTTGCATCATAGCCTCACCCACTGGCGATAAGCGGGCTTCGGTGTAACGCATAGCAGCGGCAGAGTCACCATCCATTGATCCAAAGTTACCTTGTCCTTCTACTAAGGTGTAGCGCATATTCCAAGGTTGTGCAAGACGGACCAATGCGCCATATACGGAACTGTCACCATGTGGGTGGTACTTACCAAGCACGTCACCTACCACACGGGCTGATTTTCGGGTGGGTTTATCGTGCGTTATGCCAAGTTCCATCATGTCGAATAGTATTCTGCGATGTACTGGCTTAAATCCATCGCGAACGTCGGGAAGTGCTCGTGACACTATCACCGACATAGAATAGTCTATATAGGAGGATTTCATTTCCTCCTCAATATTGACTTTTAGAATTCTGTCGTCGTCTGTTATCATTGATATAGGTTATTTTTTGAGCAAAATTACGTCTTTTCTTTATTATGTGGCTCTTTTATTGAAAAAAAGTATCTTCTCCGTTTGAAAAAATGCCGTAAAGGGGCTTTATTTGCCCTCTACGGCATTTTAATTTCATTTTCGACCCTATTTTTTTAGAGTCGATAAGCTATAT
>CAVKKI010000214.1:0-4189 GCA_963656725.1 Oribacterium sp.
TTCTAAGACAAATTCGCCAGTTGCTGCCCCAGTATGACTATCTCTACTTGGGCGACAACGCTCGAGCGCCTTACGGCTCCCACTCCTTCGACATCATCTACCGCTACACGCTGCAGGCCGTTGAAGCCCTGTTTAGCCGCGGCTGCCAACTCGTGATTTTGGCCTGTAACACGGCCAGCGCAAAAGCCTTGCGCACCATTCAGCAAAACGACTTGCCAAGGCTTGCGCCCGAACGTCGCGTGCTGGGCGTGATTCGGCCTACGGTGGAGGCTGTTGGTCCCTTGAGCCACACGCGCCACGTGGGATTGTTGGGCACGGCGGGCACGGTAAATTCGCGGTCGTACGACATGGAAATCAAGAAGCTTTGGCCCGATGTGACCTTCACCAGTTTGGCTTGCCCCATGTGGGTGCCGTTGGTAGAGAACTTTGAGTATGACTCGCCAGGCGCCGACTATTTCGTAAAGAAGCGCATTGAGGGCATTTTGCGAATGGACCCCGAAATCGACACGCTCATTCTGGGCTGCACGCACTACCCCTTGCTCATGAGCAAGATTGTGAAATATGTGCCTACGGGCGTGCGCATTGTGGCGCAAGGCGAATATGTGGCTTCGGCTTTGGCCGACTATTTGCAACGACACGCCTCGCTGCAAGCCGAGCTTTCGCAACGAGGCACTTGCCACTACCTCACCACCGAGGAGCCCGCCAAGTTTTGCCAAAGCGCAGCTATGTTTATGCACGAAAACGTGGTGGCCGAACAAATTGAACTTAACTAAGATCCTCTCTTAACGACAATAAAAAGATTCTCTTATAACAGAGATTCATCCCAATACACAAGAACATGACACAACCCAAAGATAGCTGGAAGCAACACGGCTATGTAGACGAGCCCATTCCCGAGGGCCTCGACTTGAAGGCCGAAATTCGCCGCATGTGTCGGGAGAAGAACGCCATCATCCTGGCCCACTACTACACCGAAGGCGTGCTGCAAGACATTGCCGACTTTGTGGGCGACAGCCTAGGCTTGGCGCAACAAGCTGCAAAAACCGACGCCGACATCATCGTGATGTGTGGCGTGCATTTTATGGGCGAAACCAACAAAATTCTCTGTCCCGAGAAAACCGTGCTCGTGCCCGACCTCAACGCAACCTGCTCGTTGGCCGAGAGTTGCCCGGCCGAGGAATTTAAAAAATTTGTGGAGGCACACCCCGACCACCAAGTGGTGTCGTATGTCAACACCACCGCCGCCGTAAAGGCTCTGACCGACGTGGTGGTGACCTCGAGCAACGCCAAGCGCATTGTGGAAACCTTCCCGAAGGACGCGAAACTCATTTTCGGCCCCGACTATAACCTAGGCAACTACATCAACTCGCAAACGGGCCGCAACATGTTGCTGTGGAACGGTGGCTGCCACGTGCATGAGCGCTTCTCTGTGCCGGCACTGGTGGAACTGAAACAGGCTCACCCCAAGGCAAAGGTGCTGGTGCACCCGGAATGTCGCGGCGCTATTGTGAAATTGGCCGACGTGGTAGGCTCGACCGCCGCATTGCTACATTACGCCATGGAGTCGGACTGCGACACTTTCCTCGTGGTGACCGAGAGCGGCATTTTGCACGAAATGCAGAAGCATTGCCCCGAGAAAACGTTCATTCCCGTGCCTCCCGACGACAGCACGTGTGGTTGCAACGAGTGTAACTACATGCGTCTTTGCACGCTCGAAAAGGTATATAACACCTTGCGCTATGAATGGCCCACGATTGAGGTGCCCGCCGAGGTGGCAGCCAAGGCCATTAAGCCCATTGAGCGCATGCTCGAACTGAGCAAATAGGGAAATTGAGGCGCTTTGAGCTGAAAATTTTCGCTTTTTGCGTGAAAAATTTCACTCATTGGGCGAAAAGTTGCTATCTTTGAACTGGAAAGTTTTCTTCAGGGAGCGAAAAGTGGCTCTTTTTGAGCCGAAATGGTTCTCTCTTTGAGCCAAAATAGTTCTCTCTTTGAACGAAAAAAATCTTTCTTTGAGCAGAAAAGATTCTCTCTTTGAACGAAAAAATCTTTCTTTGAGCAGAAAAGGTTCTCTCTTTGAACGAAAGTATCTCTTTCCCCTCACCCCCAACACACAAGCTATGACAATCAACGAACGCGTGGCCGCCTTGCGCCAATGGATGAGCCAACAGCCCATCGCCCCCGAGGCCTACCTCATTTCCACAACCGACCCGCACAACAGCGAATATATTGCCCCCCACTGGGCTTGCCGTGAATGGATTACGGGCTTTACGGGCTCGGCCGGCATGGCCATTGTGACGCAAACCGAAGCCGTGCTGCTCACCGACTCTCGCTATTTTCTGCAAGCCGAAGAGCAACTGCAAGGCACGCCCTTCACCTTGGTGCGCACGCAAGGCAACAGCCCCTGCGACGAAGCCACCGCTTGGTTGGAGCAGCACGTGGGAGAAACGCCCCGACTGGGCTGCCCGGCCGACTTGTTCAACGTGGAGGTTTACCGCATAGCACTTAATTTGTGCGCTCACACCGATGCCTCGGTAGAGGAACTGATGGCAACACGCGCTGATGCCTTCGAGACCATTTGGACCGACCGCCCCGCTTTGCCCTCGGCCCCCATCACAGAGCAACCTTTGGAGTATGCGGGCGAGAGTCGCGCAAAGAAATTGCAGCGACTGGAGAAGGCCATTGAAGATGACATCACCACGGAGCCTACAAGCACGCTGGTGTTTAACAACCTAGAGGACATTGCTTGGCTGCTCAACTTGCGTGGACAAGACATCAGTTACAATCCGGTGTTTCTGGCCTACCTTACCTACTCGCGCCCCGAGCAGCGCTTCACCCTCTACACTCATCACGACACGTTGACGCCCGAAGCGGCGCAGCACCTTGCCGCTGACGGGGTGGAATTGAAGCTTTACGACGAGGTGAGCGAGGTGTTTGCCAATGAGCAGAGTTGCTATTGCTTGAGCACCGCCCCGATTGGCCATTTGCCCGAACAATTTCACACACACGAGGTGGATGTGGAGCAATGGCGCTGCTTGAAAAACTCGGCCGAGGTGAACGGCTTTCGCGAAGCCATGTTGCGCGATGGCGTGGCCTTGGTGAAATTCGGCCGCTGGCTCGACGAAGCACTTGCCGCCCATCAACCGCTCACGGAGTTGGCGATTAGCCGTCAGCTCACCGCTTTTCGTGCGGAGCAAAAGGGGTTTGAGCAACCGAGTTTCGAAACGATTGCGGCCTATGGCGCTCACGGAGCCATTGTTCACTACGAACCAACCGAAGAAACTGACGCCGCGATTGAGCCGCATGGCTTGCTGCTCATTGACAGTGGCGCACAATATGATTGCGGAACGACCGACATTACCCGCACCTACCCTCTAGGCCCGCTCACCCCCGAGGAGCGCCGCGTTTACACGCTGGTGTTGAAGGGCCACTTGCGCTTGGCTCGCGCTCAATTTCCCGAAGGCACTACGGGCTTGCAGCTCGACACGCAGGCTCGCATTGACATTTGGAACGAGGGCTACAACTACGGCCACGGCACAGGTCATGGCGTGGGCTCGCACCTTTGTGTGCATGAAGGGCCCCAAACCTTGCGCGCCGCGCTCACTTATAATAGCCGCCAAGCCCTACGCCAGGGCATGACCATCACCAACGAGCCGGGTGTTTATGTGGAGGGAAAATTCGGTGTGCGCATCGAAAACACACAACTCTGCGTGAAGGGCATGCAAACCGACTTCGGATCGTTCCTTCGCTTCGAAACGCTCACACTTTGCCCCTACCATTTGCAAGCGGTTGACCTCACGTTGCTCTCACCCCACGAGGTAGACGAAATCAACGATTATCACCTGCTTGTGCGCAGGCGCCTCATGTCGCTTCTCACCGACGAGGCCGACCGCAACTGGCTGGCACGCGCCACTGCCCCGATTGAGGGCATCAGCATTGACTAGGGGCGTAGATAATTGAGGGGGGCTCACGGCTCTTTCGAGGGTTTAGGGCTCTTTCATTAAGGGCGGGCTGAAAGCCCAATGCATGCACCTAGCCCAGGGCAAGCGAAGCGGCGCCCTGGGTTAAACGCTAGGGGGAACGTCGCTCTGAAAGAGCAAAAGCATTGCTAGGAGCACGAGTGTTTGCGTAGTTATGCTTTTGCTCTTTCAGAGCGTACTTTTCTACTCAACTGTAACCCAGGGCGCCG
>CAVKKI010000215.1:0-4085 GCA_963656725.1 Oribacterium sp.
AATCGCTAGCGGACACGTCGCTCTGAAAGAGCAAAAGCATTGCTAGGAGCACGAGCGTTTGCGTAGTTATGCTTTTGCTCTTTCAGAGCGTGCTTTTCTACTCAACTGTAACCCAGGGCGCCGCTTCGCTTGCCCTGGGCTGGGAGCATATATTGGGCTTTCAGCCCGCCCTTAAATGAAGTGCCGTAATTGTTGATTACTTGTTCCTCTGTAACTTTTTCAAGAAAATCATCCAAAAACAGCGTGCTAGGCGAAGAAAAAAGCACGTTGAAACGCTCGGCGAACGGCTCGCGGATAAGAAATTTCTTAAAAATCAGCGAGAAAGTGTGCGCGGTTCAGAAAAAAAGCGTAAATTTGCAGCCGATTTAGAGTCCGACGGGGCTAAACAAGAAGTTGCGAACGCAGCTCGCCTCCCGGAAAAACCCGTTTACATCATTATATAAAATGTACGCAATCGTAGAGATTAACGGTCAACAGTTCAAGGTAGAAGAGGGCAAAAAGCTCTTCGTAAACCACATCAGCGGTGCTGAAAATGGTCAAACTGTTGAATTTAACAACGTGTTGTTGATTGACAACAATGGCGACGTAAAGGTAGGTGCTCCCACCGTAGAAGGCGCCAAGGTAGTATGCGAAGTAGTTTCTTCACTCGTTAAGGGTGACAAGGTGCTCGTTTTCCACAAGAAGCGTCGCAAGGGCTATCGCAAGCTCAATGGCTATCGCCATCAGTTCACTGAAGTGACAATCAAGAACGTAATTGCTTAATCCTTAAAATTTTTAGAAGAAATGGCACACAAGAAAGGTGTAGGTAGTTCTAAGAACGGCCGTGAGTCGGCATCACAGAGATTAGGCGTTAAGATTTGGGGCGGTCAGACCTGCATAGCTGGTAACATCATCGTTCGTCAGCGCGGCACGGTTCACTATCCTGGTAAAAACGTAGGCATGGGTAAGGATCACACCCTTTTCGCCCTTGTTGACGGTGTTGTTAGCTTCCATCGCGGTCAGCGCGATCGTAGCGTGGTTTCTGTAAACCCCGCTGAGGACGCTAATGCTTAACGCATACACATCACACACATTTTGACTATCTACAAACAAAAGTCAAACACGGCAGGCCCCTCACTCTCGAGCGGTCTGCCGTTTGCTTTCAACCCATCCTACTTTTCCTTCTCAAAAGGGTGGAGGCTTGATTTCGACTTTTAAAAGCCAATCACTCTTCTCAAATTTATCAGATTGCGCACACCGAGCGGCTTGGCTCTATACGCCGTGTTTCGCTACCACAAGCCGCATTCGCTAACCCGAAAGAAACAGTATGCAAGGATTTATTGAAACAGAAGAAATAAAATCGGAAACCGCCATTTTGGTGGGCCTTATCACCCGCAACCAAAACGAGCGAAAGACCAATGAATATCTCGACGAACTAGAATTTCTGGCCGAAACGGCTGGCGCTGTCACCGTGAAGCGTTTCACGCAGAAAATGGACGGCCCCTCGTCGGTGACCTACGTGGGCAAGGGAAAACTCGAAGAGATACGCGCTTACATCGATGCCGAAGAAGAGGCCGAACGAGAGGTGGGCATGGTTATTTTCGACGATGAACTCTCGGCAAAGCAGCTTCGCAACATCGAGCGCGCCCTTGGTGTGAAAATTCTAGACCGCACCAATCTCATTCTCGATATTTTTGCCATGCGCGCCCAAACCGCCAATGCAAAAACACAGGTAGAACTGGCGCAATATCGCTACATGCTGCCTCGTTTGCAACGCCTTTGGACACACTTGGAACGCCAGGGTGGTGGCTCAGGTTCGGGCGGCGGAAAAGGCTCAGTGGGCTTGCGTGGCCCAGGTGAGACGCAGCTCGAAATGGACCGCCGAATCATCCTTAACCGCATGGCGCTGCTCAAGCAACGTTTAGCCGACATCGATCGACAAAAGACCACGCAGCGCAAAAACCGCGGCCGTCTTATTCGCGTGGCGCTTGTGGGCTACACCAATGTGGGCAAATCCACTCTTATTAATCTTTTGGCCAAAACCGAAGTGTTTGCTGAAAACAAACTCTTTGCTACGCTCGACACCACGGTGCGCAAGGTAATCATCGACAACCTGCCCTTCCTTTTGGCCGACACCGTGGGCTTTATTCGCAAACTGCCCACCGATCTGGTGGAGTCGTTTAAAAGCACGCTCGATGAGGTGCGCGAGGCCGACCTCTTGGTGCACGTGGTCGACGTGTCGCACCCCGACTTTATGGAACAGATTGATGTGGTGAACAACACGCTTCACGACCTCGACTGCTCCGAAAAGCCCCAATTGCTTGTGTTTAACAAAATGGATGCTTACACCTGGACGGAGAAAGATCCTGACGACCTCACCCCCGCCACCCGCGAAAACGTGTCGCTCGACGAGTTAAAGCGCACTTGGATGGCGAAGTTGGGCGACGACTGCATCTTTATTTCAGCCCGCGAACGGCAAAACATCGACGAACTCAAGAAGTTGTTTTACGCCCGCATTAAGCAACTCCACGTGCAGAAATATCCCTACAACGACTTCCTCTTTGAACACTACGAAGAGTAATCCCCTTAATTTATGAAACCTTTAGTAAGTAAAAAATACCTATTGCCTTTCGCCTTAATCACCACACTCTTCTTCTTGTGGGGAGCAGCGCACTCCATTTTGGATGTGCTTAATAAGCATTTCCAGTTGGAGATGGGCATGAACCACGCCCATTCTTCTTTGGTGCAGGTGATGTTTTATTTGGGCTACTTCGTTATGGCCATTCCCGCTGGCATCTTCATCGACCGTCGCGGTTATCGACGCGGCGTGGTGACGGGACTGTTGCTTTTTGGCATTGGCTCGTTGCTGTTTTGGCCAGGAGCCACAATGAAATCGTTCGAGTTCTTTCTGTTCTCGCTCTTTGTCATTGCTTGCGGATTGGTGTTTCTAGAAACGGCCGCCAACCCTTATGCCACTCAATTGGGCGACATTGAAACGGCTGCCTCGCGCCTAAATCTGGCGCAAGCCCTTAATGGACTGGGCTGCATCTGCGGTCCGCTTTTTGGTGGGCTACTCCTTTTTGGCGAAGGTGGCGAGCATCGCATTGCATTGCCTTACGTCAGCATGGGCGTGATTGTGTTGCTCGTGGCAGTGGTGTTCTGCTTCGTGAAATTGCCTGAAATCACGATAGATAAGGGCGGTGCAGAAGAGGAAAACGCTACAAACAAACGTGCGCATGCTTCTCACGCTCTAGGCAAGCTTTTTCAAAACAAAGCCTTCCTCTTTGGCCTTTTCGCCTTGTTTAGTTACGAAGTGTCGGAAATATCCATTAATAGTTTCTTCATCAACTACGTGGTCGATGGCGGCTGGATGAACGCTCGCGACGCTAGCATTGTGTTGGCCTTTGGCGGATTGCTGCTGTTTATGTTGGGGCGCGTGGCTGGAAGCATCGTGATGCGTCATGTGTCGAGCTACAAGGTGTTGCGCATCTGTGCCATTGGCACGTTCATCACCACTTTCCTCGTGGTGCTCAATCTAGGCGCGGTGTCGCTCATGGCTCTTATCTTGGTCTACATCTTTGAGAGCATCATGTTTCCCACCATCTTCGCTCATTCCCTTTCGGGCTTGGGCTCGCTCACCAAACGTGGCTCTTCGCTCTTGATGATGACCCCCGTGGGCGGCGCGGTAGGTCCGCTTTTGATGGGTCTTGTTTCCGACGCCTCCACCCTTTCCGTAGCCTTCATTGTGCCTTTAATAGGCTTTGCCAACGTGGCCGCTTATGCTTTTTCAGCCCATTCGTGTAAAAAAGTGGCTTAAAAGTTTGGTCAAATAAAATAAACCCTCTATCTTTGCACCCGCTAAGCCGCTAGAAATGCTAGCTAGGCGGTGCAAAGACCTTAATGCGGAAATAGCTCAGTTGGTAGAGCACAACCTTGCCAAGGTTGGGGTCGCGAGTTCGAGTCTCGTTTTCCGCTCCACAATCGAAGTTGGTTTTCCATTCTTAGAATAGAAAAACTTTTCGAGCGAAACATTTAAAATAAATACTTATCTAACGGAGAGGTGGCGGAATTGGTAGACGCGCTACTTTGAGGGGGTAGTGACAATT